>JALVHX010000119.1 GCA_027028805.1 Desulfurococcales archaeon
AAGCGATATAGCACGCTATATGGCGGAGATCGCCGCGGATGGGGTGGATTGTTGCCCGGAAGCCGCCTACGAGCTATTTCTCCCGGAGCACGTGCTCAGAGCCATAGTTGAGCCGCGCATCCTCCTATTAATAATAGATGAGAAAAAGGGCTCCTCAATAAACCTGGAGAAGCTCTCCCTCAGCTTAAATAACGCCATAATAGTTTCCAGCGACACGCCGATAGAGGTCAAGGCCTCTCCCCGTACATCGATAATCCTCGCCACACGAGTCCCGAGGAAAATCCCTGAGGCACAGAGGCCCCTCGTAAAGATAACACTAGACGAAAAATGCTGTTGGGAGTGGAGAGAGATGGGCGTCAGCGTAGAGATCGTGGTCGTTGATAGGAGGAGGCTGGAGAGACTCGAGGACTACCTGCCCCGGCTCCTCCTCTCAGGCACAATACTCCTCCCCTCAGCCCCGATAAACGTCTCAATAGAGGCCTGGAGAAACGGGTCAAGAAGCATACAGAAGAGATACACCGCGTGGCCCAAGATATGCCGCAGAGAAACCCTGTTATCCCTCCCCGAGCTCCTAGGAGCATATGATTGGCAATACAGGGAGAGGCTGGAAGACGCCCTATCCAGCCTACTCAACACGCTCGAGGAGAAGGGAGAGGGAACAGAGAGGCTCCTCCTCAACAACCCCGGGGAAACATGCATAGTGCCGCGCCGCCCCAATGAACCCGTCGAAACACTATACATATCCCAAGAGAAAAAACCTCGCGAAGTAGAAGGGGGAGGATACAGCATAGTGGTTGACGCCAAGAAGCCTAAGCCTCCGTGGCGCGAGCTCGCATACCTCATTGGCCCAAACGGCACGGTCGTGGATAGGAAGGACTACGACATAGTATTTGATAGGATCAGCCTCCACATAGTGGTGCCCCCCAGCATAAACCAGGAGGAGAAGCGGCCATGAAATGCATCGAGGATCCCGTGATCTGCTTCCTAAATTCACTTATAAAATACCTCGGGGGAGACAGGGTCTCGGGAAAGACGCTACGTAGACTAGAAGAGTACATAGAGGACGTTAAGAGCGATTGGCGGAAGCATGAGCAACGGAAACAGTTGCACGATGCCATAACGAGGCATGGGGATAAGCTTGTGGAGGCCCTGCCGCTAGTAGCGCGGATATACAGTATATTATTGGAGAACGAGTGGGGCGAGATCAATAAAGACAAGAAATATAATCTCAGACACATAGAGCTGGACGAGTCCACTAAATACATCATGGTTCGGGGAAGACTATTATATAGGGAAGACCGCGGCGACATTCATGTCCCCGGCGCATCCCAGTACTATACGCCATGGGCAAGGATACATAGGTCGAGTTCCACGGGCGCCGACGCGGTGTACAGGTTCGACAAGCATATTGAGACCCCCAAATCCTTCTACGTGCCCGCGGACGACGAGGAGTTCTCGGGCAAGGGGCTCGTTGTAGAGGGGCCCCTCTACGTGGATGTAGATGGGCCTCTATACGTGGATGTAGGGGTCTCCCACAGGCTCGTCTATCTAGAGGCCAAGGGAACAGGGCTCCTCGATGTAGAGGACATTGACGCCAAGGCCATGTTTCTACACGCATTCTATATTAGAAACACCCGTGCTAGGACGGGGTTCATGTATATGCGGTCGATCATTTCAGGCCCAGCCAGTATAGAGGTGGAGCCCCTGTCCTTCAACGAGATCACGCGCAGGCCCAGCGATCTCATCCGCGACGAATCCGGCTACTACTGGCAGATGTTTCAATGGACAAACTATATGGGATATCTTATCCGGGAGGAACTATGGGACATGGGGCTCCCCTCACAGCTACTATATATACCGGACTACATGAACGAGCGGGAGCTCGACAAGCTCCAGAGGGCCGCCGCGAAATACTTTCTAGAGTACATCAGGAAACGCGGGCTAGGCATCTCCTACATCAACATAAGAACCCTCTACACAGGCGGAATCAAGGTACGGGTGCCGAGAAGCCATAGCCTAATCATAAACTGGGAGTGCCTAGAGGGCCAGAGGCTCCGGCTCTACGGAGAAGACTACGGGTGCAACGAGGTGGGGAGAAAACACTTCAATACGGCGGCCAAGGCCCGGCCGGAGGCCGTCACAGTCCTCTATATAAGCTACTATAAGGCCAGGGAGGAGCCCGGGATAATTATCGAGGAACCCGGGAGCCAGGGCGGCGGACATGGGCAATCATGAACACGGGATCCCTCCCTAGAGACCTTGGGGAGGCCCTAAAGCCGTATATATTTGTTTGCATAAAAGATGTCTATGTGCGAGCCCGCCTGGAGAGGTGTAGGTGCGATGGGGCCGCGTCTCCTGCTCGGGCTATTGGCGGCCATCGCGGTCGTGCTTATCTCCGGCGCCGTGTTCTTGACGAGGGGTTTCACGCCCCTTTATCCCGGATCATCGGTGGAGGAGAATGGGCCGGAGCTTGTGGTTGATGTACACCTCGACCTGGTGGGGGATGCGCGTCTCAACTCCACGAACGAGAGCACCGTTGTCACGATACATTTGAGGAACGTGGGCGACAGGGCGTTGGAGGTCGAGTCTATCAGGCTCGACTACCGTATACTCTACCCGGGCCCCGGCTCCACCAGCCTCGTGCTGGGCCCCCACGAGGAGAAGACCCTCCGCTACACAATACACGAGAACATATGCCGTGTCTCGGGGAACACGCATGTTGTAAGGATAGAGTGGAGGGGGCTCGGCGGCCCCGGTGTAAGCGGGAGCGTTGAGATGGAGGCTCTCTGCCCGGGCCAGGGCGGCGGCTAGCCTTGTGGAGTCCGCTAGGTATATCGTTGAGGCGCCTGTTTTCTCCGTGAACAGCCTCATTCCCTCCTAGAAGGGGCCTATCCCCACAGCTATGCCTAGGGCGGTGACGGCTGTCCCGGTGTATGCTCTGCGGGACGGCTTCTCGTGGGCCAGGTATCTCGCTATTATCCTGCCCAGCACCGGTGTTATGCTTGTCGAGAGAGCAGTGGCGCCCACGCCTATCCGTGATATGGCGTAGAGGAAGAGGCTCATGCCGGCGCCGAAGCCGAGGCCGCCTGTCACAACCCCTACTATGAACGCGTCCCTGTCCCTGAAGGCTTGGCGGAGGCTGGGGAGGGTGAATGGGAGCAGGCTGGCTGTTACCATGAGGTTGCGGTAGAAGGCTATCGTGACCGGCGGCCCATACATCAACGCCATCCTGCTGAGGGAGGCGCCGAGGCCCCAGGACGCCGCGGCCGATGCGGCGGCCGCCAACCCGATCTTGTCCAGCCTGTGCTTCTCGCCGCTATAGACCAGGTGCACCCCGTAGACCGCGACCACGGTGCCCAATACTAGCCTGGGGGCCAGGGGCTCGCCGTAGAGTATATGGGACAACGCCTGGGCGAAGAATATATACATGTAGCCTATGGAGACCGCGTTCCCCCCGCCTATCCTCTTAATCCCCTCAATATACAGGGTGTCCCCCAGCAGGGGCCCGAACAACGCGCTAATATATATCACGAGGAGCCCCGAGGCATCAATAGCGAAGGAGTAGCCGAGGAGAGGGATGAGGGCGGCGAGAAACAACACGGCGTAGAAGCTCCTAACCATGTTCAATACATGGCTCCCCCAGCCACCCCCATACCGCCCAATAACCCCGGGGCCAAGGCTCCATATAAGGCCAGCCGCGAGAGCCGCGCCGACGCCGCCAAGCCACCCGGAGCCATCCACAGCCAGCCACCCCTCCCCCATTATCCTCCTCCAACAACACCGCCACAGCCTCTATTATATTATCGCATAGAGCCCCCAGGGGGCTCTGCGGCGAGACATTATGCGGGGGAGCGGTGGGCGCCGTGGTAAACGATTTATCCCCGCGGCGGGGGAATATTATCGTGTAGCGGCTCCGGGGCCCTCGCCCCTCCAGAGGCCCCCGTCGCCCGGGGGATGCTGTGAGGAGGGGATCCGTCGGGCGGCCTCGCTCCTCCCCCACCCCCATGTATCCCCGTATCCATATAACGTGGCCTGGGGAATGGTTCTCGGCGTCACATTATTTATTCTCGGGGCACGTGTAGAGAGAAGAATCATCCGCATCAACCCCCTCATAGCGGCGTCGCCGAGTGGTGCTATGCCTATGCGGCTTGC
>JALVHX010000120.1 GCA_027028805.1 Desulfurococcales archaeon
AGGCCTCGACGCCCTACGGCTCCTCGGAGACAGGGATCTATAGGTTCAGGGTGGCCAGAGCCGTCTCCTTCGAGAGCCACGACGCCGTCTATACTGTGAGGAGGGACTATGCACAGATAGTCGAGGTTAGGATCGTTAACAACGACCCCTACTTCCCCCACCACGTCTATGCCCGCATAATAAGCGGGGACCCTGACCTAGTCGCGGACTTCATCGGGCCCGGGAGCATGGATGGGTCCCTCACGGTGCCGCCCCTGGGCACAAAGACGCTCTACCTAGCGATACACGCCGCCGACGCGACGAGGAACAACTATACCTTGACAGCCATGCTCGTGGACCTCGACACCAACGCGACCGACTACATGTATATACGCGTCCACGTCGCGGAGCCCGTTTTCAACGTGACGCTCGAGTACCTCGGCGTCGTCGACAACCATACGCTGATACAGGCCTATAGGCTGGTGAACCACGGGGACACGATAACTGATCTATCGGTGCATCTCACGGGGCCCGCCTCCAGCTACGCCTACATTTATCCAACAATGAACCATGTGAGGCTGGTTGCGGGGGCTACCCTGGTGTTCTACGTGATACCGGTGCTCTCCATGTACCCCGACGACCCCGCTCTCCTCAACGCCTCGATAGTGATAGAGACACGGGATCCCCGCTCCCTCATATACCCCGCCAACATACCCCCGCTACCCGAGGACTACAGGATATACAGCGTGCCCGTCGAGAAGCGCACCACCACGGCGCGCAGCCACGACTGGTACTGCACCAACAGGCCCCGTGTAACCGTTAAGCTGAAGACGAGCAACGACCCCGGCGGCCCCGGCGACGTCTCTGCCACGGCCTCGGCGGTGCTCCTCATAGACTTCGCGCCGAGAACAGATGCATGGGACGTCAAGCCCCATGATGGAACCATCTATGTCAACGGAGCCCCCGTCTACTCATGGCACGACACGGTGCCGAGGGGGAGGGTGGCGGTAGAGATCCCCTACGCCATACTCGGCCTCGACCCGGGCGGGAAGCCATCCGAGGTAACGATAACCATAGATACACAGCACATGAACGGCGGCCACTACGTCGTCGCCACAGACTTCACGCTACTAATCTCCACGTCGGGCGGCAAATACTTCGTAGCCGCATCCAGCTACGACGACGCCGTGGACGCCGCCAAGAACTCCTTCAAGCCCGACAAGGACGTGGACCCCAAGAAGTGCAAGAACAAGATCCCGATACCCGGCTGGCTAGACGCCCTACTCAGCTCAATAAAGGAGAGCGCCTCCTTCAGCCTAGCCAAGCTCCCGCTCCCCAAACAGCTAATGTCGCTCTTCGACGGCGCCCCCGACGCGGAGATCGGGGCATCGTTCACCATAACCAAGACGGTAACACCCACCAAGATATCGCTCCAGCTATCCGGTAGCCTAACCCTCTTCCTCTTCTACGGCTTCGAGGGAACAGCATACGGCGGAGCAGACTGGGGAGTCAAGAACTGTCGCTGGAGCTTCCTGGGAGCCAGCATAGGCGGCAGCCTCCAGGCCGGTATACTGAAGAAGTGGAAGGCCGCGCCCTTCAGGTGGCTTAGCCAGGTAACCAATGACCCGGTGGAGTTCCAGATGAAGCTACTCTTCGGAATAAGCGACGCCAAGATAGCGCTCGACGAACACCTGCACGTCAAATCCCTCGACAGCCTGATGCTGGGCATAAAGGCAACAGGATCCGCCGCGGTATCTCTGGGCTCAGGCTTCCAGCTCAGCGCATCCATCACGATAAGCGGCGACCTAGGCTACAACGGTGGAAAGTTCCAGGGAGTGATAACGGTGTCGCTAGCCGGCTCCGCCGAGTTCGATTTCAAGGTATGGAAGGTGTCGAGGACGACGGAGACGGGTCTTAAGATAGTATACACGTTCGGCCAGGGATGGAGCGTGGCGCCCCTAAGCGATCCCTCCCTGACATACAGGGAGTACGCCTACTACCCCGGCATCCTCGGCTACCCCGCCCTCCTGTCCGCGGAGAACCATTCATCCCACACACCCCGCGCCGAGGCCCATGGAGACGTGATAGATGCCGCATGGGTAGCTGTCTCCGGGAACCGGACACGGGTATACACCGCCTCCTATACGGCGGGCTCGTGGACACGGGTAGAGGAGATCCCGGTACCCGTCTCCAGCCGCTACACGGACGCCTACCCGGTAAACATCGACGGCTCCCTCGGAATCCTCTACCGCGAGACACCCAGCATAGATATCGAGACAGCCAGCTACCAGGACCTGCTCAGGGCCCTGAACAACCAGACACTCTACTTCGTCGAGAAAACAGGCGACACGTGGACAAGCCCCATAGTGGTTGCCCGCGGAGTAGGATACGGCTTCGACGCAGCATCCAACGGCTCCACCGCGGTGGCGGCGTGGATAAAGAACACGACGACAGGCTACGCGGTAGAGGCAACGCTATACATAGACGGCTCATGGCTCCCGCCCACCACCATACCCGGGAGCGCGGCGCCTCATCCACGCATGATACGCTGGGTAGCGGCAACCTATATCGATGGGAGGCCCGCGGTGCTATGGGTAGCGGATCTATACCGCAACGTCACCGAGGACACGGGCGTAAGGGTGTCCGCGATACTATACAGCATATACAGCGGCGGAGAATGGGGCGAGCCCGAGATACTGCCCGGGTCATGGAACGCCACACACGTCGACGCCGCCTACTCCGGGACAACAACCTATGCGGCCTGGAGCAGCGGAGAGGAAGTATACCTGGCGAGCCATAGCGGCGGGGAATGGGGCTCCCCGATACACCTAGGCCCGGGCCACAGCCCATCGGTAGCCGTTGCGGGCCAGGAGCCCGTCGTGGCCGCGGAGACCTATAGGCTGGAGCTGAACTCCACCGACATAGTGGTGTATGCGGGAACAGGGGGAGGGATGCAGAACCTCACGCTAGACGCCCTAGAGGACGAGACGCCTGTCGCCGCGGCAACGGAGTCCGGGGACGTCGTGGTTCTCTGGCTCAGAAGGCCCGGAGACCATGCGGGCCCCGGCCCCAACTCCACCTGGGCATACGGCCTCTACTATACACGGCTAAGCAACGTCTCGATAACAGGAGTAGAGGCCGAGCCATCGGCGGTCGTGGAGGGCGGCGTCGTAGAGGTTAACGTGACCATAGCCAACACAGGGGGAGTCGACGCCAACGCGACGCTAGCCATATACCTCAACGACACCCGCGTATACGCCGCGAACATAACGCTCCCCGCAAACACCACGAGAGTATTCAACGCCACCATAACCATACCCGACAGGGGCCGCCACCTCGTCCGCGCGGTCCTCGCAAACATAACGCCGCCCAGCATAGGTGAGGCCCTGGAGTCCCGGATCCTCGTCAACGCCTCCCGCCTCCTCCACCTAGAAGCACCCATAAACAACAGCCTAACAGGCCCCACGGTAACCGTTGAGGGATGGATCAACGGGGACAAGCCCGCGAACATAACCATAGTCGCCGGCGACGGGGAACACGTCGTAGCAGAGAAAACGGGCCCTGTTCTAGGAAACTTCACCGCCTCTATCGATATCACAGGGTTATCCGAGGGAGCTATAACCCTGAGAGTAGCCGCCGAGACCATTGACGCGGCGGCCCTCGACGCCTATACCTTGACGCTACGCCTCGACAAGACGCCTCCCGTGATCATCCTCGAGGAGCCCGTGAACAACAGCTATGTGAGAGACGTCTTCACAGTGTCCGTGGAGGCCCTGGACAACACCGGCCTCGCCGAGCCCCCGGTGATAAGCATTAACGGCTCCGCGCCCTCGCCCATGGATATTGCGGGCAACGATACTTATGCTGCGTCGATAAACACCACCGTATACCCCGACGCCTCGGTGCTCATGGTGTCGATAGCCGCGAGGGACGCTGTGAACAACACCGCGGTGATCCACGCCTACTATACCGTGGACAACACGCCGCCGCTAACCCTCGCCAACTACACCGGCGGCTGGAGCAACAGGCCGCTCGTGATCAAGCTGACCGGCCACGACGAGGTGTCCGGGGTCTCGGCAACCTATTACCGCGTCGACAACGGCTCCTGGATAATGGGCGACACCGTGCACATACCCGCACCCAGAGACCACAGCTATGA
>JALVHX010000121.1 GCA_027028805.1 Desulfurococcales archaeon
CTTATGCGGGGCGGCTTGTTTTTCTTAGGCTTAGGGGGTATCTTGGGTGTCTGGGAACGTACTTTCCCGGCTTTGGTCAGTGAGCCGTGGCTGGGCATGTGGCCTGCACCCGTCTCCTCTCGTATAGATATTGTATCCGTGTCCATGTATACTCTGCGGCCCCGGTTTATAAAGAATGCTTTCCCCGGCTCGCGCCCGGTATAATATATTTTAATGCCTCGGCTATAAGGTAGCTTATAGCATGGCGCCGCTACGGGCATCGATGGCCCGGGACCCGTCTGTTGGAGGATGGAGGCTTATGGCTAAGGCGTATGTGGTGAGCTCCCTGATAGGGGTTTTCGCGTATGATGAGGAGGGCGGGGAGAAGGCCTACTCCCCGGCTCCCAGGGGCCTCGATGACCTCGTGGAGTACCTGCTAGCCGTCGAGGGAGGCTCGAAGACCAGGCAGCTCGAGGAGGTCTACTCGAGGCTCCGCGAGGAGGGCTTCACGGAGGTTGTGGTGGAGACGGAGAGCGAGGCCAGGGCGGCTGGAGAGATGGGGCTGGAGCCCAGCGTGGAGCCGGGGCACCGGTACGCGTTGATGGTTAGGGATAAGCTCGCGGAGCTCGCGGTCGAGCATGGTTTCGCGGATAGCGAGGAGGGCTTCTTCAGCTTCATGCACGAGGTCCTCGTAGAGCTTACCAGGAGGAAGCTGAGGAGGGCGGCCCAGAAGAGGGATCTGCTCGCCGTACAGGCGATACGAGCCATAGATGATATAGATAAGACCATAAACCTCTTCGTGGCAAGGCTGCGGGAATGGTATAGTCTACACTTCCCCGAGCTCGACGACCTTGTTAGAGAGCACCCCGACTATGTCAGGATCGTTCTCGAGCTGGGGCACAGGGACAGGATAACCGCGGAGGCGCTGGAGCGGCTCGGCTTCAGCAAGGCAAAGGCGGAGAGGATCGCGGAGGCGGCGAGGAAGAGCATGGGAGCCGACCTAAGCGACTTTGATCTACAGCAGATACAGACCCTTGCAAGCATTATAAGCCAGCTGTACACGTTGCGCCGCGAGCTCGGAGAATACATAGAGGCTGTCATGAAAGAGGTTGCGCCGAACATAACGGCGCTCGTTGGCCCGCTTCTCGGGGCAAGGCTTCTAAGCCTTGCAGGCGGCCTGGAGAACCTGGCGAGAATGCCTGCGAGCACTATACAGGTGCTGGGCGCCGAGAAGGCCTTGTTCCGCGCGCTACGTACGGGAGGGAAGCCGCCGAAGCATGGCGTGATATTCCAGTACCCTGACATACATCGTTCCCCGCGGTGGCAGAGGGGCAAGATAGCCCGCGCCCTCGCATCGAAGCTCGCGATAGCCGCGAAAGTCGACTACTTCAGCGGCCGCTTCATAGGCGACAAGCTGAAGGAGGAGCTGCGCAGGAGGATAGAGGAGATAAAGACGCTCTACGCGAAGCCGCCTGCCAGGAAGAAGGAGAAGGAGGAGAAGCCGCCTGCCCGCCCCAAGAAGAAGCCGAGAAAGAAGAAGGGCCGGGGCCGCGGGAGAAGGAGGGGTCGTAGGAGGTGAGCGTGATGAGCACGCCTGTATCCATTAAGCCCCACGAGAAATACCCTGGCGTATACATAGTTGAGCTGGAGGACGGGAGCCTCCGCCTCGCGACGAGAAACCTTGTCCCTGGACACAGGGTGTATGGAGAGAGGCTGTGGAGATACGAGGGGGTCGAGTACAGGGAGTGGAACGCGTATAGGAGCAAGCTGGCCGGGGCCCTGTGGAAGGGGCTTGGAGAGCTCCCTATCAGGGAGGGCGACCGGATACTATACCTGGGCGCCGCCACAGGTACGACGCCGAGCCATGTATCGGATCTGGTTGGCCCGAAGGGGAGGGTTTACGGAGTAGAGTTCGCGCCAAGGGTTATGAGGGAGTTCGTGCTCGTAGCCGAGGTGAGGAAAAACCTCTACCCGATACTCGGAGACGCCAGGAAGCCCCACGAGTACAGGCACCTCGTGGAAATGGTTGACGGCATCTACGCCGACGTCGCACAGCCGGACCAGGCCGCGATAGTCGCGGACAACGCCGAGTATTTCCTAAAGGACAACGGATACCTACTATTAGCAATAAAGGCTAGAAGCGTCGACGTAACCCTTGAGCCAAGCGAGGTATATAGGAGAGAGATAAACACGCTGAGAGAACGGGGCTTCGATATAGTGGAAGTAGTGCACCTGGAGCCGTATGATAGAGACCACGCAATGGTATACGCCAGGTATAGGAGAAGCAAATAAGCCCGGGAAACCCCGCCACCGGAGCAGCAGCTGCTCAGCGGCTTGATGCCGCTAGGCGCCGAGTCGATATTATTTATTTTACAGCATAAATAAAGCATATAATGGATGCTTAGCCGAATACCTCGCCTCCCGGGATATAGGGCTTGGTTGAGATGCCGCGTGCAAGGCGGAGCCGCGGCCTCGAGGAGCTGGCGGGAGAAGTATACGATGTCATGAAGAGGGCTGGTTTCTCAGCTGATATTATAAGTTATCCAAGCGGCCGCCGCACGATAGATGTTGTATCGGGATCCGGGAGCCGGCGTGTATTGATACGCGTTGTAGAGGACAGCTCGCATATAAGCCGCGTCGACGCCGAGGAGCTACGTAAGGCCGCCGAAGCCTATGACGCGTCGCCCCTGATAGTTGCCAGAACCATTAACGGGTACGAGGCCGAGGACGACGTGGTCTATGAGAGACAGGGCATACACGTTGTGGGATCAAACGTGCTGAGACAGGCCTTCGTCGAGCACGAGAACCCGCTTATATATAATATCAGGGGACACTACTGTGTGAAAATAAACCCGGAGAAGCTGAGAATGCGCAGGCTATCGATGAAGATGAGCCTAGGCGACGCCGCCAGGCTCCTAGGGGTTACGAGGAGAACAGTATACCTATATGAGCATGGCATGGGCCATGTATCCATAGAGACTGCTGAGCGGATGATAGAGGTTTTCGGAGAAGACATAATAGAGCCGATAGAGCTCGACGAGCCCCTCCACGGAGAAGACAACACGGTATATTATCTCAGGCGAACACCCGTAGACGCCGTGGCCAGGATACGTGACACTGTTCTATCCATAGTGGTGGGTTCCGGGGGCAGGAGAAGGGTTAGAGCCAAGATAGAGGAGTCCGAGAAAATAGCCAGCATCATGGGCTCCCGCCGGATAATAATCGATAGCCTGGCCGAGATACAGAGGATCATAAAGAGATACATGTCGAGGAAATAGAGTGCCGGGGAGACCAGCCGTGAGCTGTCCACCGAGGATCACGATAACTGGGAGACCCGGCGTCGGCAAATCAACGCTCTTCTACAAGATAACACGGTTCCTTGAAGAAAAAGGGCTACGCGTAGGCGGCTTCAGGAGCCCCGAGGTACGTGTCGCGGGGAAGAGGATAGGGTTCAAGATAATAGATATAATGAGCGGGGAAGAGGCGTGGCTGGCTAGAAGAGACTATCCATCCCCCGTACGCGTAGGCCCCTACGGCGTCATGGTCGACGAGGCCACGAGGCTCTGGAGGAAGGCTGTAGAGAACGCTGTTAGAGAAGCCGACGTGATCGCGCTCGACGAGATAGGGCCCATGGAGCTCAAGACGCCCGGGCTCCGCCAAGCCCTCCTCGATATACTGAGGAGCGTTGACAAGCCAATAATACTCGTGGTCCACCATAGGCTACGCGACAAAGAGATACTAGACATGCTTAGAAGAGGGCTCTGGTACACAGTGACGCTTGAGAACAGGGACATGCTTGGAGAAAGAGCGCCCATCGAGGTATACGGCTACATAGCTAGGTGTGGAGGGAAAAGGAGCTGAAAATAAGGCCTCATCCCTGGGAAGAGATAGTCGAGGAGGGGATGGCGAGGATCATTATACCTCGGAGAGAACTCTTCCTTAGGGAAGACAAGGTATTCGAGCCCGCATGGGCCCCAGTCTTCTATAACCCCCGCATGAAGGCCAACCGGGATCTAGCGGTGGCCTTCGCCAGACACGTGTATCCCCGCGGCTTCTTCTTCGTAGAGCCTCTGGCAGGCACCGGTGTGAGAGCCGTTAGATACGCCGTGGAGGCCGGGGGAGAAGGCATAGCCAACGATATAGATCCGCTCTCGGC
>JALVHX010000122.1 GCA_027028805.1 Desulfurococcales archaeon
CTCTAACCCCTACACATAGATAGAGGGAACCGCTGTCCCCGTGTCATCTCCTTTTGTTTAAAGTAGGCTAGCCGAGAATAGGTATTATTACGCGCCACCCCTTCTCCTCAATGATCCCGAGCTTTACCCCGTATACGGGTGAGAGGTTCTCTGGTGTAACGACTCTATGCGTCTCGCCCCATGCCTTGACTTCTCCTCCATTGAGTATGACGGTCTTATCTGCTAGGCGGAGAGCCTCGTTGGGATCATGTGTCGTCATTATGACTGTGTGTTTTCCACGTAGCATGTCTATGACCCGGTACACCATGGCCTTATTGCCTATGTCTAGGTGGCTCGTGGGCTCGTCGAGCAGCAGGAGCCGCGGCTCCTGAGCGAGCGCTCTTGCCAGCACTGCTAGCTGTCTCTCGCCGCCGCTTAGCTCTGTTATCTTCTTATGGGCAAGGCTCTCTATGCCGAGGCGTCTAAGAACCCCGCGTGCTTTCTCGACGTCTACCGGGCTCGGGGCTCCCCCTATGAGGGGTATGTAGGGGGCCCGGCCCAGTAACACGTATTCCAGGACTGTGTAGGGATAGGGGGTGCTGGGCTCCTGGGGTAGCCACGCTATGAGCCTTGCGGCGGCGCGCCGCGGTATATTATACGGCTCTCTCCCATACACCAGTATCTTTCCACGGCGGGGCTTGTAGAGGCCTCCGATAAGCTTTAGTAGAGTGGTTTTCCCGCTCCCGTTGGGGCCTAGCAGGGCCACTATTTCGCCATGCCTTATCTCGAGGGATACGTCCCGTAGCACATGGGCTTTGTCGTCGTAGCTGAACCATAGATCCCTGATCACGACGGCTTTTTCGCCCGCCAGGAGCGGTCACCTCGGCGGATGCGTTAGGAGCAGTATTAGGATTATCACGCTAACAATGCTCGCCGTAACCCCTAGGGGTAGCTCGTAGGGGAGCAGTGTGCGGGCCGCGGTGTCGCATGCGAGCACTATACCGGCCCCCACCAGGCCCGAGCCGGCTACAACATATCTGTTATCGTAGCCATAGATGATCCTTGCTATATGTGGTGATATGAGCCCTATCCATGAAACTATGCCGGCGACGGCTGTGGCCGCCGCAACGCCCATGGTGGCGGCGGACAGCACCAGGACCCGGTAGATCCTCGTGTTGACGCCGAGGCTTCGTGCCTCCTCGTCGCCTAGGCTGAGTACATTTATCCACCATCCCGAGGCAACTGTTGCGGCTATGCCCAGTATCATTGGGGGAGCCATAAGCTCTAGGTCGCTCCACGAGACACCGGCCAGCGAGCCGAGCAGCCAGTAGACGATCTCCGGGAGACGCGTATAGGGATCCGCCAGGAACTTGGCCAGGCCTACGAGGGAGGAGAATAGCGCGGAGACAGCTATTCCCGCTAATATGAGCCTGTATGTTTCATCCCCTATCCTCATCCGGGACGCGATCGTTATCGTCAGGAAGACTGCCGCCATGCCTCCCGCGAAACCGGCCAGCTCTACTATGGCGCTGTTGTAGCCTGTTGTGGCTAAGAGGGATAGGGCTATTCCGAAGGCGGCTCCCTGTACTACTCCGAGGAGGCTGGGGCCAGCCAGGGGGTTTCGGAACACGCCCTGCATAACGGCTCCGGCGGCGGCTAGGGAGGCGCCTACAAGGAGGGCGGCGGCTACTCGGGGAGCCCTGTAGTAGTATAGTATACGGTAGCCTGGGCTGTCGCGGTCCAGGAGCTGCTGGGGCGACACCATGTATCTTCCTACAAGTAGCGCCGTGATGCCTGCGATGGTTAATGCGGCGACTAGAAAAAATGTCGCGGTGAACGCTCTATGCGTCATAGCTCATCAACGCTCGATCCTTATCATTACCTCCTCCGGCCACCAGTATAGCTTCACCCATACATATCTATACCCGTTGATCACTATGCTTCCCATATAGGGTATTGTCTCGTTTACATAGATGATGGTGCCGTTGGGCAGCATGGCCCTTGTTATCAGGGCTGGTGAGCGGGATGCGGATATATGGATGCCGTCGCCGGTCTTCTCAACGCTTATCCCCATGAGTCTCTCTATAATGATCCTGTATGCTGTCTCGTGGCTTATGTTGTAGAAGAGCGTGTAGAACCCTATTGTTTCATCGGTGAGATTGATGTCTCCTAGAAGCTCCCCGTGCATGATCTTGGCCATCCATAGGCTGCATAGTATCCAGCGGGGGGTGGGCATGTCCCATGTCTGGTCGTCGTTGGGTACGGGGTAGACGTGGTGTTCCTTGACGGCCTTGATGTCTGCTAGGGCAGGGTTTCCGGTTATGTTTGCTTGGACGTATCGGTGTGCGTCTCCCTTCATAGATGACACGAATATGTAGTCGGGGTTGAGCCGGGCTATCTCGTCGAGCTGTATGGTATAGAAGCCTGCGCCGGGGTATTCGTCGCTGTAGGATAGGCTCGTGGCCCCCGCCAGCATTATCTCATAGTTTTGTATATAGCCTTTACCTGGGACTGCGAAGACCCTTGACCTGAACTGGTAGAAGAGGAGGAGCGCTGTGGGCTTCTCCGCGTCCCCGAGCCTTTTCTCTAGAAGACTTATTTTTTCACTATAATAGTTTGCGAGAAGCCGCGCTCTCTCATGGTTGCCTGTTATGTTTCCAAGGACCTGGAAAGCGCGTATATAGTCCTCGGGGGTCTCTAGGCTGAGGTATACGATTGGTATGCCTGTTTTCTCGAGCTCATCCATGCCCTTCAGGGCTCTCTGCTGTTTCTTCGCTATAACGAGGTCGGGGTTCAGGCTCACTATCTTCTCATAATCTATATACTTCTTGTTTCCCACTGTGGGGAGCTGTTTTATCCTGGGATACACTATTTCCGCGAACCTGGTCTTAGGGAAGCTGTCATCGACTCCTACGAGGGCTCTGCGAAGCGATGGGAATGTTAGGGCGAGATCAGTGACTATTCTCAGGGTTGTTACTACGCGTCTTGGCCTGTGGCTGAGGATAACTGTCCTATTTAGATCGTCTACGACTATTATTTTTCCCCCAGTGTTTTTCTCAGGCGGCTTCGCGAGGTTCGCGAAGATAAACATGGAGGCTATGACCGCTATGGCTAATATTATTGATAGAACTAATCTATTATTCATAATAAACACCCAGCAATTAATCTATGTAAGCTGTTTTATAAGCATTCACCCAGAGCTCCTCCTAGCGGGAAACAATATGTAGGTTTACATGAGAAGATATACTATAGGAGCAACGAGTTTTCTACAGCCGGGGTGATGTCTATGAGGATTCTCTGCGAGAAGAGGCTTGGCCGCCTCGTTGTCAGAGGAGTCGTAGGCGATATAACGGAGATAGATGTCGACGCCATAGTGAACCCCGCTAACAGCTCGATGCTTATGGGAGGCGGCGTCGCGGGAGCGATCAAGAGGAAGGGCGGAGAGGTTATAGAGGAGGAGGCAAGGCGCCATGCTCCTGTACCGGTTGGTGAGGCTGTAGCGACGTCTGCCGGGAGGCTGCGCGCCCGCTATGTTATACACGCCCCCACAATGGAGGAGCCGGCTATGAAGACTACGCCGGAGAAAGTATATAGGGCCACGCGCGCGGCCGTGCGGACAGCGTTGAAGCTGGGCATAAAGGGTATAGCGGTTCCGGGTATGGGCACTGGTGTCGGGGGCCTCGGGTTCAGGGAGGCCGCGGAGGCGATGATAAAGGGTATTGTAGATGGCTTATCCGAGGGCTGTCTAGAGGAGATAGTGTTTATTGATCTAAAGGAGGATCTTGTAAGGGAGTTCTGCCGTGTACTAGAGGAGGTGACCGAGGAGATAGGGGCCAGGTGTCAGTAGCCGCGGCATATGCGTAGGAGCTCCCGTATCCTGACGACGCGTCTAGCAAGCTTTATCGGGAGCCCTGTAGCCATGGAGTAGTCGAGCGCGCTGAATACGCCGCCGCCCTCGTCCTCTAGGCGGATGAGCTCGGCCACGTATTTCTCGGGCGCGGTATATGAGTGGACCCTGTTTTTCTTCACGTGCACATAGATATATGTTGCCCCTATCCTGTAGACGTACTGGTTGCCTACATGGCAATGGTCGCGTAGTACGCGCTCTACGGCGTCCCTGTAGTCCGTGGAGACCACGTATTTAT
>JALVHX010000123.1 GCA_027028805.1 Desulfurococcales archaeon
TCGCGTGCCGGATTATACTCTCCCTGCCTCTTCGTCGCCATTATGCGCACCGTGGTTATGTGTTTAAGGCGCAGGGCTAGGGCTGTATGAAACTCTTGGTAATAGAGGAGGCTATGAACCGGGTACAACTCGTATATTGTTCGAAGCCCGTGAAGTATTAGCAGGTCGGGTTCAAGGGTGTTGATAAGCGATGTCCCCCAGTCTAATATCTTCGCTAGGCTTCTCCATACAGGGTTTATGCCTTTTATAACAAGTTTTTCCTTGCTGAATCCTTCCGGGAGAAAGCGGCCAAGCTTTTCGTAAAGTATCTCTGCAGGCGTGGAGAACGATATTATTAGTGTGCGCATATCATAGTTTGCCGCATACCTTAGCATTAGCTTCATAAACGCCTCGTCAAACGCGAAGCCTGAAGGGTGGAGGAATAATATTTGGGCGCCCCGTGGGACTCCGCCTACTTTTCTATCGTATACCCGGCATCCCGTATAATAGATCAGGGACATGTCGGGTGGAGGTATCTTGTCTACAAAGGGATATGTTATAAACCTTATCCCCACACCATCGATGATCACGTATGGCGCTGTCTGTGCATAGGTCTCTGTACCACGCGTCTTAGCTATCTCGAGTTCTCTATGTATTTGACCAGCCACCAGCTCTTTTTTCAACATGAACACCGCGTCTGCTATGTATTCTAGGCCTGTATACACGCTGTGCCCGCTCCCGGTCTCCGCTATTACTATCTTGTTGACGCGGCGCCCACCGGGATCTATGTATAAGATATTTCTGATCATCGCTCTCTGGGCGGGTGTCTCTAGTATCTCGATAAGCGGGGTTATGCTGTCCACCACGATCCAGTCGGGAGCATACTCGTTTATGAGCTCGGAGTACGTGTCCGAGAAATATGATACAAGGTTCCTAGATGCTACCGTGAGCATGTTTATGAAGCGGAAAACACCTCTCTTCTCCATGGCATAGAAATCCATTCCGAACCTCAGCATATTCTCATAAAAGCTCTCCTTTGTCTCATAAAATGATATATATGCAGCCTTCGCCCCTGCCAGCATGTTATTATATATAATCTGGGCGGCGAGAGTAGTCTTCCCGGTGCCCGGGCTCCCCTCTATTAGGATAAATGATCCCTTTCTCAGTGGCTTGATGAAGAGGCGGTCGAGCGCCGGTATCTTGAACATGTATTCATCTTTATTATCCAAGATTTTTCCCCAATAAATTAGAGTATTATGGTTCAACAGTATATTATTATAACGCTCCAGATACACCTGGCCATAAGCAACTGGTTTAGTGAATCATACTTACTAGGAGCCACATGATATATAGCAAAGCATAAACCCCGTCAACATCATTTATTTACCGGGCGCGCCACGCTTCATGGACCAGTATAGGGGTAAGCGTTGTACTGGATGTACCGCCTGGTATATGACAGGCCCCGCGTCTTAAGGGATACTATACAGCGTTTCTACGGCAGATGGCTGCACGTGGACAGTGAGCCCGATAAGCATTCTTTCAATATACTGCTCATCGACCGGGATGATGTCTCTATTGAATATAGGATGCCCGGCACTATTCACATATATGCTCCTATAAGGAAGCTCGGCGCCCGTGAGCTGGTAAGGCTTATCGAGAAGGGACGCGCCTACATCAGGACATGGGTCACATGGGTTGAGGAGAAGAAGACATATAGGCTTGGCGGCGGAGGCCTTGATCTCGAGGGCTTCGTGGTCGAGCCAGCGTTCGATGTCTTCCTTGCCCAGGGCCTGCTGCTGAGGCTTGTAGAAGAGAACACTGGTTGCGAGACCAATGCCTTGCTTGCTCTAAAGAAATACGGCGGGCTACATCTACTGTATAGCGGTAGACGCGCCGTGGCAGAGGCCAGGATACCTGATCGGGGGACCGAGATAAGTATAGATAGCCTAGATGACGCACAGTGCATCCCCATAGACGCCGGCTCCGTCGCCGAGGCCAACCGGGACATACTGGAGAAATATACCATGGTATCCAGAAAGTTTCTCAAGAGTCTCGGAGAACCGGATATAGTGGTTGTCAGCTTTAGCGGCGGAAAGGACAGTGTCGTCGTACTGGATCTAGCGGTTAGGGTGTATGGCCGCGACCGCGTTATAGCCATCTATAGTGATACCGGGGTCGATATGCCGGCCACCGCCGCATATATAGAGCACATAGAGCGCCGCCTAGGCGTGGAGGTTCAGAGGGTGTATGCAGGGGTGCGCGAGGAGGTTCTGAGAAAAGGGCTTCCCAGCATAGAGAACAGGTGGTGCACGTTGATGAAGACGGCGGCGTTCCAGAAAGCGCTGAGACGGCTACGTGAGAAGCATAGGCGTGTGCTCGTCCTAGTAGGTGATAGGGACTCAGAGTCTGCCCGGAGAAGCCATAAGCCGCCTGTCAGGCGCCGCCACGGCTACTTGGAGGCTGCCCCCATTAAGGCGTGGGGCACGCTTCATGTCCAGCTATATCATATTATTCACGGGATACCCCTTAACCCTCTATATAGGATGGGGTTTTATAGGCTAGGATGCTATATATGCCCGGCCCTCCGCAGCTTAGAGCGCCGCATACTCATGGAGAGGCTGGACAAGGTTCTCCTCGGGGATCCTGTTTGGAGACGGTTCAGGAGAGAAATACTGGGTTCGCGGCCAGCATAGATGTCGTAGTGATCGCGGGGGTGCCTGGAACCGGGAAAACAACTGTCGCTAGACGGCTCGCCGAGGCCCTAGGCTATCTCCACATAGATCTAACCGAGCTCGCGCTACGCGAGAAGCTTTATCTCGAATACGATGAGGAGCGTATGAGCTATGTGATAGATGAGGAGAGGCTTGTGGAGCGCGTCTTATCCATAGTTGAGAGACATGGCAAGGCGGTGATAGATACCCATTACCCGGAGATCCTGCCGCCCATGCTTCCTCGGATGGTGTTTGTGCTAAGGCTTCATCCCATGCTACTGGAGGAGAGGCTTAGGAGACGGGGGTGGCCTTGGAGGAAGATAAAGGAGAACATAGAAGCAGAGATCCTGGGCGTCGTCACTTATAACGCGCTGGAGAGATTCGGCGAAGACAGGGTCTACGAGATCGATACCACCGGCCGCGGCGTAGACGAGATCGTTGGCGAGATCATGGATGTCATGAGGCGGGGGCCGGGGAGACAGCGCATATTCGTCGACTGGCTCTCGAGGCTGGATATGGATGTTTTATCGAGATATCTCGACTAGGCTCCGACTACCGCGGCGCTATATAGAAGGGTATTTTGCCGCTATGATAATCTCTTATAACTGTTCGGGCAGCCTCCTCAATTAAGGGTTCACGCGTCTTCTTATAGAACCAGCCGCGTCTACGCGCTATTTCCTCCAGTATATGGTAGGGGTTCTTCTCACGTATATTGTATGCTTGGAGTATGGCGTATGGGTTGTGCTTCAGTATCCATTCTATGAGCTTTGCCGCGGGCTGAACCGGGTCCTCGAACTTCTCTGGGGGCGCTCCCCTAACTATTCTCTCAACATCATCGCCCTCGGGTGGAAGTATCCCGGGCGTATCCAACATGAGGATCTTCTCGTCTATCCTATATAGCTGGACGTGTCTCGTATAGCCCGGGGAGCCGGGATAGGGGCTTGTGTGGGCTGAATGTCTCCCCTTCAACGCGTTTATTATCGATGACTTACCGGTCTTCGGGTACCCAACCACCGCCGCGATAACCGGGAAAGCGGGGGCCGCCCTCTTTATCTCGCGGCGAAGGATCCTCGTCCCCATATGGTGTCTTGCAGCGATATAGACAGCTCTATATCCCCTGTCTCTGAGGACGCGCACCCATTCCTCGACAATGCTCCTGGGGACGAGATCGCTTTTATTCAACACCACTATGAGCTCTCTACCCATATTGTATACCATATCCTCGAGCCGCCTACTCATAGTCCCCTCAGGGTTACGTGCATCGACAACCTCGAGTATAACATCGCTCCTGGCGACAACTCTTCTAATATCGCTCCATGCCGCTACAACTAGCCTCGGCTTCATCGAGATACGCCACCCCATATTTCTTCTACAGAATCCCCCTTATTCAAGCATAGCTCCGGTACCTGGCCC
>JALVHX010000124.1 GCA_027028805.1 Desulfurococcales archaeon
AAACCTCTTCAGGAAACCGGAGACCAGGCCGGGGATCGCGTCGCTTAGGACAGGCGAGTACAGGGGTGTTCAGAGAGTAGATATAACTAAATGCATAGGATGTAGCCTCTGCTCAATACACTGCCCGACAGGCGCCATAAAGATGAAGCGCGTCAAGGAGAGGAGGCTCCCCTACCCCGTGATAGACTACTCGCTATGCGTGTACTGCTACCAGTGCGTCTATGTCTGCCCGGTGAACGCGTATATAACGAGCACTGAGCCGCTCAGCCCTCTCGACAAGAGGCCCCCGATACATGATCCCTACATGGAGTATGTCGAGGAGAAGGGGGAGCCCCCGCCGGAGCCGAGGCTTCCCCGGCGAAAATAGCTCTACAGCCACGCTGTGCCGCGGACACGGTAGCGTTGTCCCATATGCGGCGAATTCTTTTTCATTGTTTCAAACAAGCTTCTCCACCTATATGTATGCCTTCTTAATAGCCGAGGAATTGATAATTATGCATAAAGACATATATCGTTGCAGAATACAATAATATAGCGACACAGTACCCTGGCTTCAGCCCCGGGAAACACGTGGTGCAGTGTTTTGGGCTACCGTGAATGCGTGGAAACACTAGTAGAGGATGCACTGAGAGTGTTCGAGGAAGAGGATCTCCTGTCACTATCCACTATGCCGCCGGAGATCCTCCTAGACGATGCCTCGAGGATCCTTGAGAACATGATGGTTTTCAGGAGGAAGTGCTACCGCGAGCTCTCGAGAGACGAGTATACGAGGCTGTGGAGCGTATTCAACGGGGCCCTGCTCAAGCTGGCCGCCGCCCTGAGGGAGAACGGGGCCGGCGACGAGGCCTCCAGAAAGATAGTCTCCATGTTCACCGATGACGAGGTCGAGGCGCTTAGGGAGCTGGAGCGCTACGGGAAACTAGACCCGGAGATCACTCCGCCGGAGAGATTGGCCGAGATAATTGTTGCGAGGCAGGGCGAGATCTATGAGCTGGTGGCGGAGGCTGTCCGGAGACAATACATAGACTTCGCCGGACTCATAAAGACCTGGAGCAGGGAGAAGAGGATAAGAAGCCATGTATCAGCCGCCCTCCAGCTCCGCTACGAGAAACGCTTCAAAAACATAGTAGAGGCCGTAAAGAGGCTCCTAGACCAACAGCCGGCCTGGCTTCTCCGCCTCTTCTCGGAGTACGAGGACGCCCTGATCGAGGCTAGGAGGCTCAGGGAGAGCGTTGAGGAGGAAGTACTGGCCAGGCACGTCGCCGAGGAGGCTGAGAGGCTGGCCGTGGAGGCGAGGAGGAGCCCCGACACTGTATTGGAGAGGATAGGGGAGGCGGCGCGGAGGCTCGAGGAGGCTGAGAAGAGGATAGAGGAGAAGATAATGGATCTCGTAGAGAGGAGCAGGAGCGAGGCCAGCGAGGCGGGTAGAGAAGCGCTTGAGGCCGAGGCTGAGAGGCTTCGCTCGCTCAGGGAAAAGATCGGGGAGACGAGAACCGTGTACGAGGACGCCGCGGTTGCGGCGTCTCTGGAGAAAAGCCTGGGGCCTGGAAGGGGATACTGGAAGGGGAGGCCGATCGGATACGACGAGGCCCGCCTCCTAGCCATAGTTTTCCGGGAACGGTTCGCGGCGCACATGGAGAAGCTCCCGCTGGAGCTGATGCTTCCCGGCGGGAGACGTGTCGTGGTCAACGGGTGGAGCGATGTATTCGAGAAGAAGACTGGTAGCTGGACCAGCTTATCCTATCTAAGCCGGCGGGGAGTTCTCCGGAAGAAAACAGTGCTCGTGGTAGAGGCCCTATACTATGCCAGGATGGATGAGATGGAGAAGAAAGGCGTCGACGACACAGCCCTCGGGCCCGGAGAGCTGGCCGATATACTTGAGCCACGCATAATGGAGGCGAGGACGGGGGGCTACTACCACGTGCTCCTCGTGGCATCGCCCACAGGGTTCGCTGAGAAGACGAGACAATACGTGTCGGGGGAAGAGTATCACCGCCTAGTATTATCGACGAGCCTGGCATTGATCCTCATAGACCCGTTCACCGGGGAAACACTACATCATCCAGCCGACGAGGCGGCGAAGAGCCTGGCGGAGCTACTATCACCACTGCTCAGCTTCGAGAAGATCGAGGCGGCCGCGGAGGCCATAATGAGCCTAGAGATAGATGCTGTCGCGAGGAGCCCGAGCATGCCCTACTATACTCTCCGGGAACTCGTGGAGAAGACGGGGTACACGGCCGAGACGATAAGAGCCGCCATGGAGAAGCTCGAGAAGCAGGGCCGTGGAAGAGTCAAGGCGATCGATGACAGGATAGTCTTCGTCTACGGGGAAGAAGGCTAGGAGGGGCTGTGGAGAAATGGCGCGCCGCGTAGACGAGGACACAATGGATCTCGCCGAGGACGTCGCCAAGGCGGTGCTCGCCACCGTCGCCAAGAAAGCCGTGCCATCGGCGGCCTCGATGGCCGCGGGGCCCCTAGCCGGTATAGCTGTGGGAGCACTCATAGTGGCGGCGGCGAAGATCTATGAGCACAGGAAGAAAGCGGCGGCCCAGGGAATAGAGCTACGCGGAGACGAGCGCGACATAGTGTTGGTTAACGAGGAGCTGGAACGCCTCTATGCTAGAAAGGAGAAGCTGGAGAAGGCCCTGGAGAAGACCACGGGGCGCCGCAAGAGGATCATCGAGGAAAGCCTCAGAGCGGTCGAGGACAGGATAATGTTTCTCGAGGAATACTATGAGCTCCTCCAGCTACGCGTCGAGGCCATGAGGAAGCTGAGGATGATCGGGGATAAGGGGCTCTTGAAGGAGGCGGAGAAGATAATGAGGCGCATAGAGAAGGGGGAGCCCGTGGACAAGGATCTCTACAAGCTCATAGAGCGGGCCGAGAGGGAGCTGGACAAGATACATGCCTCCGAGACCGTTATCCTAAGGATACTGGGGGAGACGGGATAACTTTATCCAAAAAAGACGCGATCCAATATATAGAGCCGATGCCGATACACGCGGAGGCGGGGGAGAGCGCCATGGTGGCCCTCCGCAGGAGATGGCTCGACAGGGTGAGCGTCGAGGAGCTTGAACGGGAGATCAACACCATAGACGAGGAGATCAGGGTGCTTAACCAGCGGCTTGAAGAGATAATGAGGATTATCAGGGAGAGAGGGGATAGAGAGATCGTCTATGAGAAGAACATGGTTATGAACAGGCTCGTGAGGCTCATAAAGATAAGGCGGGGCCTCGAGAACATCGTCTACGTGAAGAAGCATAGGGGCGAGTTCGTCAAGGAGGGTATATGGCGGAACCTCGCCAAGCTTGATAGGGAGAAACTGATACTCTTCATGAGCACGTTCAGCGACCCCTCCTATATCAAGAGGTTTTTCAAGGAGATGGAGGAGAATGTGGGAGAGGAATGAATAAGCCTTGGAATACTCCATAGCGTGGAGAGACGACGGGGACAATGAGAGGGCCAGGCTCTTCTCGCGCGAAATAATCATAGGCCGTATGAAGAGAGATGATCCCTACCAGGTAACCCTTCTCGTCGACGGAGAGCTCGTGGAGACCGGGATCTATGATGCATCGGTCTCTAGGAAGCATGCCCGGATATATGTTGATGAAGGCAAGCTATACGTGGTCGATACAGGCACACGGGGCGAGGGAAGCAGGAACGGCACATATGTCAACGGCGAGAGAATAAAGCCCCTCAAGCCGAGGCGCCTCGAGCCCGGAGACGAGGTGCGCGCCGGCCTCATGACATTCCTCAGGATAGGAGAGGCCCGCGGGGGCAGGCCCCTCCTCTACGCATCCGAGGGAGAGTTTATTGTGGTTGAGAAAAAGGAGGCCGGCCGCATACCCGGGGAGACCATACCTATCGACGAGCAGAGGGCCGCGGTGATGCTGGCGCCCGGCCGCACCCACAGGCTCCCAGAATACGATGTCATGGTGCGCGAGATGGGTATAGGGGGATACATAGGCGAGACGATTCGGAGGCTCATGGAGGCCCGCAGGCTGTTGACCAGGCCGAACCCGGATATCAGGGAGGCGGCTGTCAAGCTACTCCCCCTGGTGAG
>JALVHX010000125.1 GCA_027028805.1 Desulfurococcales archaeon
ATGCCCTCCGCGGCGTGCCCGCGGAGACCCGGGCGGCTAGAGAGGATGGGACAACCAGGTACATGAGGCCGAGGCCGGGAGCGGCCCGCATGTACCCGGAGACCGATATACCGCCGGTGGAGGTTACGGAGGAACTGCTGGGGGAGGCCGATAAGTATGTGCCGGAGCCCTTTGACGTGAAGCTACGCCGCTTCGTCGAGGAGTATGGGCTGAGCAGGGAGCTCGCCGAGGCCATCCTGAAGAATATAAGGCTTGATCTCTTCGAGAAGCTTGTCGAGGAGTATAGGCGGCGGCTCCCGGCAACACTCATAGCCTCAACGATAGAGAACACGATAAAAATGCTGAGAGGAGAAGGCGTCCCGGTGGAGAACATCACTGATAACCATATAGAGGAGACGCTGCGCCTGGTCGCCGAGGGGAAAGTAGCCAAGGAGGCTATACCGGAGATACTGGCTCACCTGGCCCGCCACCCCGAGGAGGCCGCGGAGGAGGCCGCGGAGAAGCTGGGGCTCACCAGTATTCCGCGCGAGAAACTAGTCGAGATAATAGATAAGGTGATAGAGGAGAATATGGACAAGATATTGTCGAGGCGGGAAAAAGCGTTCGGCCTCGTGATGGGCCGCGTGATGGCGGTTGTCCGAGGCAGAGCCGACGGCAAGCTCGTTGCATCGCTTGTAAAGGAGAAGATCAAGAAGGTTCTCTCGGGAGAGAACAGGCGATGAGGAGTACTCCCGTCTAGGATCCCGTGCCGGAGGGGATGAATGGAAGGCATTTGGCCGAGCCACATGCCTCGGCGCGATAAATAATTTACCGTATTCCCAGACCCTTTTTATCCGGGAACAGGGGATGGGAGGGCGGAGCGTCTTGTCGGCCGAGGAGATTATGGGTGTTATGAGGGAGTCCGGGCTACTGGTTTCGTCGAGAAGCGTGTCCAACTACACCTTAACCGGGGGACTTGTGAGATACCGTGTTATCAGGGGTGTTAGACAGGATCTCGGGCTCGTGGTGTCCGTACAGGTACAGGGGGATAGGGCGCGCATACATGTCTCCGGGGCCGGGCTCGCGGGGCATGTGGATGGTCTGGAGGAGATAGGGTTTCTCGTGGACGAGGAGGGCGGCCGCGTCTCCGGCACGCTCAGCGTGGCGCTAGAAGAGGCCCCCGGCGTCCTACGTAGGACGCTGAGCCTCTTGCTCTAGCCGCCCCGGGTATAGGGCGAGGGGCCTGCTTTGTGTGAGGCATGGATGAGGATTATCGACTACATGAACCAGGGGATGGATAAGGCGGGTATAGCGAGGGCTCTGGGTATTTCGCGTACAATGGTCTACAGGCATCTATCACGTCTAGCGGGGCTTGGGCTGAAGCGGTTCTTTGTACCCCGTCTCCGCGCGCTCGGGCTCGCGGCATACTATGTTGTGGCCACGGGTGTTAGTAGGAGGAGGCTCCAGGGTGTCCTGAGCCTCCTCAGGCCTCTTGGCCTTGTCGAGGCCTATATATCCCTTGCCCCGTCGACGACATATATATTCAAGCTCCTGGCGCCGCTTGACTCGAAGTATAGCGAGCTACTCTACTCGAGGCTGAGGAGGCTCAGGTTCCAGGGGGTTGTGGATAGATACATGTTATCGTACTTCACCGATACATACCTGGTTGTTCCACGCTACTGTAGCGGCGAATACGGCTACGTGGATCTCGGCGGGGAGGGCGTTGACGCCGATATATATGATGTTATTATAACAAGGCATCTCCTCAACGGCCGCGAGGGCGTGGCAGAGATCTCTGCCGCCGAGAAGGATATACCGGAGCCCACTATACGCTACCACTATTTCTCCCACGTTGTCGGCAGGCTTCTCGGGAGGGTATACGTTTTGTCTAGGCCTGTTAACGCGATAATATATGTCTCGGCGGCCGGCGGCCCGGACGTGTTCTTAGGGAAAACGAGGCCGTCAACCCTCTATGTATCCCCGATGATCCCCTATAGCGTCGCCGCCCGCGGCGTAGTGGATATGGTTGTGGAGGCCTATACTGTTCCCGAGAAAGTGATAGAGATGCTTGAGTCCAGGGGTGTTTATGACGTAACATATTATCCCGTGAAGCTGGTTGAGAAATACGAGTGGGGTCTGGGCAAGAGTGTTGAGCAGCTCCATTATGGAGTGGTTCTGCAGTCTAGACATACATAGGCCTGAGCCTCCTCCAGCCCTCCTCGGCCCCGAGGAGGCCCAGTGGCTCCCCAGCCTCCCCCAGATAGAGGCGTTGTCTCGCAGAGTCTTCTATAGGGATGGTTTATGTGTGAGGGATCCCTCGGGTTTTGTGTCCCGGCACGGGGGATGCGGTGTATATGTGGAGACGGGGCCGGCGTCGAGGATACCCGGGTGTAGATGGGTGCCCCATATAGTGGTGGGCGATGGTTTTCCGCCAAGGATTATGGGCCGCGCCTCCTCACGGGTCTTCGCGCCTCTGCCTACGAGGAGCCTCGCCGTATACGGTGACGCTATATATGAGACGATGGGGGCCCAGTGGCTTGGCAAGAGGCTCCGCCAGGAGCCAGGGGTTCCCGGAGGATTATCAGTCTCCTGTCTCGGCGGCGGAGAGCCGAGGCTCCTGGGCGGCGGCAAGGCGCTTGTGCTGGAATGCGGCTCTGGGGGAGTCGTTATACACCATAGCTGGGCCTCCTATAGGGCTGTGTATACAGTGAAATATATCGATGCCGAGGTCTTTGTGGACGGCGACGCTGTATCAGCCGTAACGGGCTCGGCTGTCTTTTATCTCGAGAAGCGTGTGGCGGCGGCATCGCCTGAGCCGATGGAGATCCATATGGAGCCTTTCCGAATAATGCTTGGTTCCCGGAGACTGGTTCTCTACGACGCTGATGCGCTGGGCCTTGACCACTACTCCGTAGCGGCCAGCCTCTCGGCGGGGATCGTTGAGGCTCCCGGGCCCGGGGGCTTCACGGTTCTCCGGATATATCCTTCCTGGATAAGGGTTGTCTGGATGGAGGCCGGGCGGAGGAGTCTTGTTGCTTACCTGTATAATGCGCGGGACGAGGCAGTTGAGGCTGAGATGTCTTTATTGATGGATGTGAGGGAGGCGGTTGCCTGGGACGCCTGGAGCGGCGGCGAGGTGATCGGTGGCGGCGGCGCCGCATTTTCATTTATTATGCGGCCTTATTCTATAACAAGAATTGTCGTTAAATACGAGGAGCCCCCGCCGGGGCTTCTCCTACACAGGTATCTCATGGGAAGACGCGCCGGTGTATGGTGATGGATCTATCCGGGTTCATGGATACTGTTAAGAGGATAGTGGAGGAGCCTGGCAGGATCGCGGCTACGATAACTGATCTCGAGCTCGCGGTGGATGCGAGCGAGGACTATATCCGCTACTATAAGCCCGGATACATAGTGCTTGATCCGCCGCCGAGGCTCTATGTTATCGGTGATCTACACGGGGACTATGAGACGTTGCTCGAGATAATGAGGAGGGAGAGCATCGTCGAGGGCCTGGAGAACGGTGATGCCGTCGTAGTGTTTCTGGGAGACTATATTGATAGGGGGCTCTACCAGCTCGAGACTATTACGGCTGTGTATCTCCTGAAGATACTGTATCCCGGCAGAGTCGTCTTGTTGAGGGGGAACCATGAGCCGACTATTCTCGTGATACCGCATCCCCATGACTTCATATTGACTCTTAAGACCAGGTTCCCGGAGGAGTACCAGGATCTCTACAGGGGGTTCTTCCACTCGTTCCAGAAGCTCCCCCTGTTAGCTATTCTTCCCGACAAGATATTGTTCCTCCACGGCGCCCCGACCGTGAGGGTTCTCAATTACAGGAGCTTTGAGGAAGCCTTCAGCCTCGATGTACCTGTTTTCTCCGACGACGTTGTGGAGGATGTCCTGTGGAGTGACCCTATAGATAACGCTGGCGGCGACGCTTACCCATCGCCCCGCGGCGTAGGCTACCTGGTTGGGCCCTCTGTTACAATGAGAGCTATACAGCTGGCAGGCGTCGAGGTTATTGTCCGCGGCCACGAGGTTGCGCGTTACGGGTACAAGTTTAATCATAGGAAGAGAATGGTCACAGTGTTCACGAGCAAGGCCCCCACGTATAATATAGAGCACGCGGCTTATCTGAAGCTCGATGAGAAGGGGCTAAGGGATCTACCCAACGGAATTGATACGAGGATACAGCTCCTCTAATACATTTTATTTTAGAAGATAAGGAATCTGCGACCCTTAACCCTTATAGTCATTATCCCGTTTTTCATTGAGACACTGTATTTCCTGGGTTTGAACCATAGCGGTACTCTACAGTAATACGCTTTCTCATCAGTGCTCCCCACTATGAGGAGCGACTTGTCTACGGCAACTATCTTCACGTTGTCGAGGCTCAGGGGCTCGGCGTATACTATGATCTTGGCGCTCCTGAACCCGTGCTCAACTATCTCGTAGTCGAGCTCCCTGCTCCACTGGAAGAGGTGTGAGAGGCCCTTCACTGAAACTATCACCTTTTCGATAAATAACTAGTTTTCTCTCCGATTAAAGTATTTCCATGTACATGTATAGATATACCCCGTATTACGTAAACGCTTTAAATACCGTGGCTCATCTAGATAGGATAGGGTAAAAAGGGTGTTTGTGAAAGTTTTGGTACGGGTGACCTGCGCGCCTTGATAAGGGACACCGATCTAGCATACATGGACTATATTGATATAACTGATGCATATATTGGCTCTGTAATAGAGAGCGTTGTGGAGAAATTCTATCTCAACGAGATAGACCTGGAGACAGAGTATGGTGATCTCCTCGCATATATAGCGAGGAGGCTTATAGAGGGCAAGTATCATAAGAGGAAGCCTAGCCCGGCCGAGTATGAAAGGTTTCTTACAAGGCTTGCGAGGAGCAGGGGCATAGTGTTTAATGTTGTGAGCTTTCTCGTGAGCAGGTATCTGGAGGAGAGGGGGCTCGTAGCTAGTGGCGAGGCGGAGGAAGAGTGATAGGGGCGGGGGTCGGCGTAGAAAGGGTTTTGATATAGATAGCTACGCCGACAAGCTCTATGAGGAGATAGCCCCCTATCTCTCCCTTGATCTCCTCGGCGTCGACGAGAAGCTTGGCCGCTTGATTGTTAGAGAGGTTTTCCATATCCTTATAACGAGCACGAGCTATAAGCCTAGCCCGGAGACCCTGGTTAAGAGGATTCAGCGTAGACGCAGGCTCGTGAACAAGGTTGTCGCGAGGCTTCTTCTCGAGAACATCGAGAAGCCTAGTGTGGAGCAGTTGGAGTTTATTATCTATAATGGGGAGGAGCTCATCGTCGACCAGGTTGACAGGCTCTATAAGATGGCTCTGGAGGCTGGCAGGGAGGATCTGGTTTCTTATCTCCGATACGTCTGGGAGAAATATGGCCGCCCCACCCCTGTTAGGTGTCCTAGATGCGGGTTCTCCGCCGTTATGCCCGATTACTCGTGCATGGTGTGCGGCCACGTGGTCGGGGAAGATTATGTTAGAAGGGAGCTTGGGTTTGAGGAGAAGTTTAGGCTCTATGTGAGGAACGCGAGCGTCGCGGAGCTCAGGGATGTTATGAGTATAGGCTTTGTATTGGCCAGCGACGTGGATGTCGTCAGCCCACGTGTAAGGGTTGTGGATAGGGGGCGCGTATACTACCCTATTTATTTAAGGGGTAAGGAGCTTAGTCTCATAGTCGAGGAGATCAACTCCAGGCCTATACAGGTGTGATTCCCTATACGCGTGGCGGGGGCTGAGATGGAGTTGGATGATAGTGTTGAGGCGCTTGTTGAGAAGAGGATTAGGCGCATATTCGCTGCCGCGCGCACAGGCTTCTATCATAGCCTGGGCAGGGACAGGCTTCTCAGCACAATGTTTCTCACCGTTATGATAGAGGCTAACAAGGCTCTGCAGGAGCTGCGTGGCGCCGCGGGCTCGCGGGGGGATGGCGGCGGGGAGGTGTCTGGCTAGCCTGTCCTCCTGAGCGTGTAGCGGTGTCTTCCACCGCCTTCTGCTAGATATCTTATTCCCTTCTCGGCGCTGTAGAGGAGCTCGGTGTTTTTCTCCTCGAGCACGCCTATCCCTATGTATATTGTCCAGAACACGTCGTCGCCCAGCTTATCCATGGTCTTCATCTGTTCCAGCAGGTTGTTGGAGTAGCTGTAGGCCAGGAGATCGCTTGTCATGGTGTCGTATAGCGGGTTTATCACCCGTATATCGTTGATCGTGTAGACTGGCTCGGCGGCGGCCATTGTTTTTCCCCTGCCCAGAGAGGCTAGGGATGCCGCGACAACGGCTCTCCTCGAGAACGGTATTGCTATGGCGTCGTAGTCTCCGCCTCCCGGTATGCTGGCCAGCTTCTCTATGTATTCCTCGATCGTATCGGCTGCCAGGGGCTTGTATACGCGTGTTTCTATGCCGTTTACGCCGTGTTCAAGGCCCTCTGGATGATAAACCGTGATCTCTGCCCCGTATTGTTTCTCGACGCGGGCGAAGAGGCGGAGGCCCGGCAGGCTCTCCCATACGAGTGCTGTGTGGAGTATGTAGGCTATCCTGGGCCGGGGCCCCAGCATTTTCCGCCGCGACACTGTTCTTCTTATTCGTCTCAGCAAGAGGTTTCTTAGGCAGGTGGGACATACCTTGTTGCCCGATGACCTGTGGAGGTAGAAGGCGGGTCTTTTTCTGCATATGCTACAGGTCTCCACAGCGCCTAGACCTCGATCTTGTCGAGCCTGTCCTCTCTTAGAAGCCTCCTAGAGAGCTCTAGGGCTTCCTCTATTCCTTTCCTACCACTGTCTTCCTCGACTATGCCTAGGATTTCGAGTATGTATGGGTTGACGGATCCCCCGGCCTCTATTAGCTTGTCTCTCATTTTCTCGGCGAAGACGCGTAGCTCGTCTCGTGTCACTATGCCGAGGTAGGCCTCGTGGAGGATCTTCTCTATCGCTACTGCTAGGTATCGGTTGCCCCTGTATAGGTCGAGGTGTTCATCGAAATACTTCATGGCGGCTGAGACTATTTCGTCAACAGTTTTCTCAACGTCGAGGGGCATCCCATGCATCACCTGGGGCTCTTCTCTATTTCGCCCTGTTTATCGTCATTGTCTATCAAGAGCCCCTGATTATATTTCTTGGCCCGGGGATCCCGCCTCGCCTAGAGATATGTTTATATAGAAGCGGTTGTGTCAATAGTGATGTAGAAATCGATGATTATATAGGCACGTGTAGATAGGCGCGAGGTGGATGTGCCATGTCCCTCTATGGAGTACCAGTCCTCATATTGAAGGAGGGAACCCAGAGGACGGCGGGCCGCGACGCTCTCAGAGCAAATATCATGGCGGCGCGCGCCCTCGCCGAGGTGTTGAAGACCAGTCTCGGGCCCAGGGGCCTCGACAAGATGCTCGTGGACAGCTTCGGCGACATAACCGTGACAAACGATGGCGCAACGATTGTTAAGGAGATGGAGGTACAGCATCCCGCGGCCAAGCTCCTGGTGGAGGTGGCTAAGGCCCAGGACGCCGAGGTAGGCGATGGCACGACCACGGCGGTGGTGCTCGCGGGCACTCTTCTCGAGAAGGCTGAGGAGCTTCTCGACCAGAACATTCATCCCACTATTATAATAGAGGGCTATACAGAGGCCATGAAGAAGGCGTTGGAGATACTTGATGAGATAAGCATAAAGGTTGACCCCAAGGACAGGGCCATGCTCAGGAAGATCGTTGACACCGCTATATCCAGCAAGTTCGTGGGAAGCGGGGCCATAAAGGACAAGCTAGCCAACATGGCTATCGACGCCGCCCTCACCGTGGCCGAGGAGAAGGGAGACGGCACCTATAATGTAAGGCTCGACAACATCAAGATCGAGAAGAAGAAGGGCGGCAGCGTCATGGATACACAGCTGATATATGGAGTTGTGCTTGACAAGGAGGTTGTCCACCCCAACATGCCTCGCCGCGTCAAGAACGCCAAGATCGCTCTAATCGATGCCCCGCTAGAGGTGGAGAAGCCCGAGATCACGGCTAAGATAAACATCACGAGCCCCGAGCTCATAAAGGCGTTCCTGGACGAGGAGGCCAGGATACTCAAGGAGATGGTTGACAAGATCGCTGAGACTGGCGCTAACGTGGTTATATGCCAGAAGGGTATCGACGAGGTTGCACAGCACTTCCTAGCCAAGAAAGGAATACTGGCTGTGAGAAGGGTGAAGAAGAGCGATATGGAGAAGCTTGAGAGGGCCACGGGCGGCAAGATCGTCAGCAGTATAAGGGATCTGAAGCCGGAGGATCTCGGCGAGGCCGAGCTGGTTGAGGAGAGGAGGGTTGGCAACGACAAGATGGTGTTCATAGAGGGATGCAAGAACCCCAAGGCGGTGAGCATACTGGTGCGCGGCGCCAACGACATGGTGCTCGACGAGGTTGAGAGGAGCCTCCAGGACGCGCTCCACGTGCTCCGCAACGTCATGAGGGAGCCCAAGGTTTTGCCCGGCGGAGGCGCGCCGGAGGTCGAGGTCGCCCTGAGGCTTGAGGAGTACGCGGAGAAGGTTACCGGGAGGAAGCAGTTGGCTATAAAGGCGTTCGCGGAGGCTCTACAGGAGATACCCATGATACTCGCCGAGACAGCAGGCCTCGACGCTCTCGACGCCTTGATGAAGCTGAGGCAGTATCACAGTGAGGGCAAGAAGGGCGCAGGCGTGGACGTGTTGAACGGAAGGATCGTGGAGGATATGGCGGCTATAAACGTGCTCGAGCCCACTATAGTGAAGAAGCAGGTGATCAAGAGCGCCACTGAGGCGGCGGCCACTATACTCAAGATCGACGACATAATAGCGGCGAGCCCGCTCAAGAAGGAGGAGAAGGGCAAGGAGAAGGGCGGCTCCGGCAAGTTCGGCGGCTTCTAGGGGCTCGGCGGGTGACCCGGGGTTTTTCCGTGCCGGATAACTCTACATCATGTTTTTAAATCCCGTTATCGGAAACACTTTTACATAACCCGTGTATATAGTGGTTTCTCGCGCACCATATACTGTAGGGGTGGGTGAAGAATAGGTTTGAGCAATAGCGACGCTTGTAGCGGGATACTCGGCTACAAGAAGCTGACCCGCTTCGAGATAGCCGCTATAGTGGGGGCGAGGGCTCTCCAGCTCACCCTGGGGGCTCCGCCGCTCGTGGATGTATCGAAGGCCCCCTCACTTGATCCCGTGGCGGTTGCCCTCGTAGAGCTCTACGAGGGTGTGTTGCCGATAACTGTGCGTAGGATGAGGCCTGATGGCGCAAGCTGCGACCTCGCCCTCAGCGAGCTACTTCCCGGGTCAAGAGGAGATATTGAGCGTCTTATCAGAAGCTGGCGTCCGCGGTGAAGTGGTCGGGTTCAGTGTTTTCCGCGGGCGCCGCATATACGATGTCCGCCTAGACCGTTTTCTAGGCGAGGAGGAGTTTGAGAGATTCTACCGTGTCTCGGTTGCCCGCGGCTACCAGCCTCTCCAGCTCGTGGGGGTTGGGGGCGGGCCCTGGCTCCGGTTCATCGAGCTTCCGCGCGGCCGCGGCGTGTGGCTGGTGGTGCTTCTGCTGGCCGCGACCTTTGCCACTGTGTGGTTGACCGGCCTAGCGTTTTCTCAGGGATACGTTGAGGTTACTGGCCTAGGGTTATCGCCCAGCGTCATGGCCACGATATATGCTCTCCTCTTCCTGGCTGTCCTGGGTAGCCATGAGCTCGGCCATCTCGCCGCCTCCTGGAGATACGGCGTACCGGTCTCAGGGCCGTATTTCATACCGGCTCCGCCGGCTCAGCTGGGCTTCATAGGGAGCCTTGGCTCCGTTATATCTATGAGGGGGCTTCCCCCGAGCAGGAGGAGCCTCGCGTTGATAGGTATATCGGGGCCTATAGCCGGGTTCTTGGCCGGCCTCGTGGTGGGCTTGGCGGGTGTTTATTTCTCAGCCCTTATACCGGCCTCTACGGCGGCGGAGCTCGCTGAGCGCGGCATGGTTGAGGAGGTGCCGTACGCGCCTCTGGCCCTGGCCCTGCTCCTCGATGCTAGGGGTGTTCCGCCAGGCTACACCATAGTTGTTCATCCCGTAGCGTTTGTGGCGTTCATAATATTCATGGTAACGTATCTCAACCTCATGCCTATAGGCCAGCTCGATGGGGGCCATGTTGTGAGAAGCTATGTCTCGGCGAGGACGCATAGCCTTGTTGGATACGCCGCTATAGCCGCGAACATCGCTGTGGGCGCAGCCTTGTCGGCTCTCGGGCTCGGGGGAGCCATATATCTGGCAATAGGCTTCGTCCTGGTGTTCTTCAAGCTCTTGTTCGGCCGCGGAGACCACCCGGGCCCAGCCAACGCGTTGTCGCGGATGAGGGGCGGCTACCGCCTAATAATACTCCTCTATATAGCTCTCCTAGCCCTAACCGCCCCTGTCCCCCTCGTGTAGCGGGAGGAGCCGGTGGGTGGATGAAATAAAATGGGGACTGTGTCTTCTTTTCTCCTTGCTGAACAGGGGATGCTGTGAGATGATGGCTCGTCGAGGACTACCGGGTGGCGCCGAGGGGTTCGCCGGGTATAGGAGTATATGGGGGCTCAGGGGCCGCGTCGTCGTCATAGCCGAGAAGCCGAAGGCGGCTATGAGGATCAAGGATGCGTTGGCGGCGGGGGGCCGGGCCCGGGCTATGCGTTACCGTGGCGTACCCTACTGGGTTATATCGCGGGGCTCGTTGACCATAGTCGTTGCCCCGGCGGCGGGGCATCTATATGGGTTGTATACTGAGGAGAGGGGTTATCCATCCTTCAATTATACCTGGAAGCCGCTCTATATAGCCGAGAAGGGGGCGGGGTATACGAGGAAGTTTATAGAGCTCCTGGACAGGGTGTGCCGGGGGGCCAGCTACTATGTTAACGCCTGCGACTACGATATAGAGGGTAGCGTCATAGGTTATTTGATAATAAAGCATCATGGTCGCCTCGAACGGGCTCTTAGGGCTAAGTATTCGAGCCTCACGGTATCGGAGCTCAGGGAGGCTTTTAATAGGCTTGAGCCCCTTGACACGCCTATGGTTGAGGCCGGGCTGGCGCGCCACGAGCTCGACTGGATATGGGGTATAAATGTCAGCAGGGCGTTGATGGATGCCGTTAAGAGGGCTTCTGGTAAACGCGTCACGTTGAGCGCGGGCAGGGTTCAGACCCCTACTCTCCGCGCCGTCGTTGAGGCCGAGGTGGAGAGGAACCTCTACATACCTGTGCCCCAGTACACGTTGACGGCTAAGATGATACATAGGGGCCGCGAGTACCAGTTGGAGTACACGGGCCCCGTCTTCGAGACAAGGGCTGAGGCGGCCCGTGAGGCGGAGGCGATCAAGGCCGAGGGCCGTCTCATCGTCTCCCGCGTCGACGAGCGTGTTGAGAGGCTTAGGCAACCATATCCCTTCAACCTAGGGGATCTCCAGGAGGAGGCCTCCAGGATC
>JALVHX010000126.1 GCA_027028805.1 Desulfurococcales archaeon
GCCCCGCGCCGCCTCCACGTGGAGGTATACATGGATATAGCCGGGGCCGCGGAGAGCCGTCAACGCCGCCGGGAGATACTCAAGCGCCAGCTCAGGTAGGGGCATCAGAACCCGATCAGCTACGCCATAGAGATCACGCATAACTATCTCGGCCGCGTCGCCCAGGTAGGGGTACACCCTGCCCCTCAGCTTGTTCATGGAAATACTTTTAACCATGCACGAGTAGGCGTACGGGTTTATATCTATGCTATGAGCCACAACCTCTTTTTTACCAGCCATTATTATTGAGAAAAAACCTGCGCCAGCGAACATGTTCACAACAGTCTCCCCGGGCTTCGCCAAGGCTGCTACCCTGCCGTGCTCGTAGCTGAGCCTGGGCGATACATATACTCGGAGGATATCTATACAGAAGGAGAAGCCGTGCTCGCGGTAAACTGTCTCGCTCCTCCTCTCTCCGGCTAGGTGAACGTAGCGGCGAAGCCTATAGTCGCCCGAGACCCCTGGGAGCCCGGCCCAGACGCTTCTAACATACGGTAGCCTATCGAGAACCGCGTCGGCGAGCGGCTTGAGATCCATGGGATCGGTGTCGAAGGGTACACGTATAACCGCTATATCACCTATAATCTCTATACGCCTCCATACCCGGATACCCGCGTCCCCCATAACCTCCCTAGCGATCCTCCTGAGCAGGGGCTCTCTCCTAGCCAAGACGCATAGACACCACGTTCACGTAATAATAGAGAAACCCCTAGACACCTTTACCATTCAAGCCTATATATCGATGGATAACAGTGTTTTATACCGATATCGCTCTTTAAAGAAGAATTACGAGGAACCCCTACGTGGTAACACAAAAGAATGAAGGAGGGGTAAAAATCATCGCAGCGCCCCGTGTGTAGGGATGCGTGCCGAATAATTATTACCCGTACCGCCGGCCTTGTGGTGATGCATCGCCATGGTGGGCTGTGAGACGATAATAATAGTCACGTGCCGCGGCGGCAGAATAGAGTGGTGCAGGGAGGAGCTGGGCAACACCTTCTATACATATGATCCCGGTATACGGATAGAGGCTACGAGGCATAGGGGCGTGTTATTGGCTAGAACCAGTCTCTGTTATGGAGACGTGGTGAGGCTTCTCTATTCTACAGAATACGGTTTCGTTGAAAAAGCCGTGCCGCTCGAGGTGATAGTTGGGGCTTCGGCCGAGGCAGTAGCCGGGGCTGTGCTGCGCCTCGCCGAGAAACATGGGCTCCGCGAGACATGTCTCAGGGTAAGGATAAGGGGTGTGAGGGGCCTGAGCATGGATATCTATCACAGAGCCTCTACAGGCCTCGCCGACGCCGGGATACGTGTCGCTGATAGGGCTGAGAAATGCGTCTATGTTGAGGGGGTTGACGATGTCATAGGCGTAAGTGTTCTACCCCGGGTACCGCCTGGGAGACGGATGACGCTATTTCTTCTTCAAGACAAACAGGGCGGCGAACACCAGGGCCAGCGATAACGTTGCGGCGGCGACGCTAACCCAGTAGCCTTTATCGGGTCCGGCTCCGCGGGGCTTGGATATCCGCGTTGTCTCGTTCGCGGCAGACGCCTCTGTCCCCTCTTGAGCCGTTGTCTCGTTGAGGCCCTGTTCTCCGCCTCCTCCGCTAACAGGCTCGGTGTACGTGCAGTTGAAGCATGCATGCGACGAGTTGATCGGCCGGGCTAGTGAGCCGTCTCCTAGGTAAGCATACCAGGGGCCGCTCGTGTTCGTCTCCACGTATATATAGCCGTTATACACATACGCCCTCGCCTGCACCACGCCGGGATCAGCATCTAGAACCACGTATACGGTATGGCCGGCTACGCTGAGGTTTATGCGCGTAGTGACACGTGTGGGATGGCTCCAGAAGTCGAGCCTGTTGTTATATATGTATACTGTATCGCCCCTGGACTCTACTTTGAACGAGCCCACGGAACGCCCGGCTTGATCCGCCACCTGTATTATCCTATAGCTATATGTCCCGTTGGGATATAGTATCAGCTGCATATAGTGATAGTTGCGCGGGTATCCTGGATGGCCCGGCCAGCTATACAGGGGCGCGCCTCCCCCGCCGACTATCACGTATCTTATATCCCCGCGCGTCTCCTCGGCGTATCCGTGCCAGTGTCCCTCGAGGACCAGGCTAACGTTTTCGCGTATAAATATCTGCTCGAGCATCTCCTTCTTCCGACTATCTATGTTGTGATCCACCCAGGGATAGAGCGGGCGATGTATCACAACTATCTTCGCCCTATCCGTCACGTTGAGCATTTCCTCAGCCCTCTCGGCCAATGTATAGGCGTCGTCCTCGCTGTTCAGGAACACTATTCTCCAGCCAGGTATCTTGTCAACGTAATAATAGAGGGGGGCTATGCTCTGTCTCCAAAACCACGTATCCCTGCCACGGTCATGGTTTCCGAAGCCGAGCCACACGTTTTCATAATCTTTCATAAGCATCCATAGATGAATCATCTGATCCTTATACCCCCTACCCACATGGTCGCCCGTCCCTATAACCGCGTGCGGCCGTGTCTCGTTAATATCGTGCAGTATATAGTGGAACGGGGGAGAGTATTCCACGCTACTGGTTCTAGGCGGTCTATTATCGCCGAACACGACCACATAGTACCATGGGAGACCCTGTGGTATGGGCCTCGATGTATACTTGTCGAGCCTCTCATATCTCTCCCCGGCTCCTGAGACGAGAGAACCAGCCAAGACACCGATCAATAGGAGAACGGCCAAGACAGGGGCCATACGCCTTAGCATGGTGATCACTCCTCCACATAATATTCTTCATAATCGAATGGGGATGCGGAGGATTATAGTATTGTAGAAGACGCCCGTATATAGCTTAGCCCGCCTATACATATGCTTATCAGCCCTGAAGGGGGCATCTAACCATGTCCCTGGAGTAGGGGCAGTGTGCGCATGTCGGCTGGTTTCCCCAGCAGTCTATATCATTGTTCTTGGTGAATACGCAGTAGTCTCTCAGGGGGCAGTCGGGGCATGAGGGATAATGCATCATGTACGTGTTGTATCTAAACCTCACGTACTCAGGCTTCATCCAGATATCCATTATCCTCTCTCTCTTAAGGTCCCCGAACACCACCGCGTTTATAGTTCTCTCGACGCCGTAGAAGCTGTTGCTCCATGTGTGTGCATAGTATATGCAGGGGGCCACTAGGCCGTCTCTTCTCACAAACATGGCTTTGGCCCTTGTGAACGGGCACTCCCTCTCTGTTTTTAGGGAGAAGTTCGGCATGCTTACAACAACGTTGTGCTCCATGCTGAGAACCGCGATCCTATACATTATCTTCTCCATCTCCTCGACGCACTCCCTGCTATTATAGCATGCTAGGCTCTCCGCCTCGGGTGTCAGGGCCACTATGTTGGATACACGGAGCTCGGTGGCAGCAAGCTTTCCGGCCAGCTCCACCATGGGTATTATGCTCTTATAGTTATACTTGTTCACGGTAAACTGGATCTTTAGCTCAGGCTTTCTCCTATGGTCTCTTCTCCTCATATCCCTCAGCCTTAGAAGAGCCTCTACGAGTCTTCCAAGATCCCCTCCCTTTCTGATCAACGCGTAGAGATCGCTTGTGGGCGCATCTATGCTTACGACGAGCTCGTCCACGCCTAAATCATAGATCTCGTCCAGGTAGTCGCGGAGAAAATACCCGTTCGTGTTAAGGAGAACCCTCATGCCCTTCTTCTTCGCATACCTCAGCATATCTAGGATATCGGGATGTATGAGCGGCTCTCCCCAGCCCGAGAAAGTTATCCTCGTCACGCCGGAGGACGCGGCGTCATCTATGATTCTCTTGTAAAGCACGGGATCCATGTCGCCGAGGCTCTCTCCCATCATTCTGCGGCGGAAACAGTGTATACAGTCATAGTTGCATCGCGTAGTAACCTCGATCATGAGCTCTTCGGGGTGATCCCCTCTATCGATATCAATGATCCATTCGCGGAGCCTGAACAAGCCGCTGCACCTGTTTTCCCAAGAGAGACCGGGAGCTGTGGGCATG
>JALVHX010000127.1 GCA_027028805.1 Desulfurococcales archaeon
GCGGCAGAGCCCTTGGCGGCCTTGGATATTATCCAGTTCTCGCCGTCTCCCCCAATAGTTATAACCGGGGGCCTGCCGTAGGGGTCGCTCCACCCCTGGAACTGGCTGTATATCTGGCGTATGATCTCGCGGGCGGCCTCGTCGACGTCCTCCGGCGTGTTCCATGGCCTGCTGGGGAACGCTATCTTGCCCTCGCTTATAGCCCTCTCCCTGAAAAACACTATTATCTCGCGCCCACTCGTAGGAGAGCGCACTATATAGGGCTCCCACATAGTCCCCTTATCCCCGCGGACTCCGCCGAAATGGAACTCGTCGAGAGCAGTATACCTTATACCAGTGATATTGTAGAGGTCGACGAGCGACATATCGAAGCTCATCTCAGGGGTCCACGCGGAGTCGCTCCACACGCCGAAGACGTCGTGGGTGACGTTGCGGCCCCACTCGAGCTCGTATCTTATGAGATCAGGTATCCTGACCTCCGAGAGCTGGTAGCCGAGGATGGTGTGGGCGTAGACCGAGGTGAGCAGGTTGACGCGGCCGGCGCGCTCGAGCCTCGATAGGTTCTGGAAGAACCCGAGTATCTTCTCGGCGCCGGGGGATCCCGGTGGATAATAGATCTGGTGTAGGGGATCCTTCGGGTCAGGGACCTTGAACCCGGTCTTAGTGGCCAGGACCTTGAGCTGGTAGATCAGGCTGGGGCTGAAGAACTCGTTGACATGCACATTAGGGTATTTCTCCAGGAGATAATAGTGGAGATAATAGACACCCATGTTGGGGAAGAACGGGTATAGGCCGTCGTCCCAGAAGTGCGTTAGATGCCACATCGCGAAATAACCGTGATCTATATCATAGATCCCTCCAGGCTTATAGTTGGGCATCTGGTGATTGTTCCATACAAGCACGACAAGTATAGTCTTGCCGCCCGCCGATAACCCCTGCACTACATCGAAGGTGACCTTGTCATCACCAACCTTCCTGTCCTCATAGTAGACCCTCGCCTCCAAGGTATAGGTGCCTGGTGGAAGGTTCAAGGCCACAGGGTCGGAGATAGCCATGGCGGCGTAGGCCTTTGTTTTTCTCCCAGGCACGGTTATGGTTACCGGTGGGATGCTTATCTCGTCGTGGCCGATGATCTCCCACTCAACGGTAACCGTGACAGGGTCATCGTAGGGATTAATAACCAGTGCCTCCGCACGGAACCCTGAGCCGGAGATATAGATCGGTGAATCCGTCGTGGCCATTACATAGAAGCTCTGGGCGCGAACCGGCTGGACAACGCTCAGCAGGCTCGCGGCGAGGAGAACAGTTACCAGGGCGACATGGAGCCTCTCCAACACCACTACGCCTCCCCTCTCATCGAGACAAGACGTCTACCTATCCCCCTGTGAATACAGAGATACACTGGGGCTGGGGGAAAGCAGTGATATATTAAATCATTGATTCAGAAAACCCATATATAACTATATGCCGGCACCACGCCTGGTTAAAACACTTGATTAAACAAGCCTTTGTCAGTATGGGAGAAGCCACAGGCTCTTCTGTATAAGCGCTATAGCCACAGCTATCGATATCATCAAGCCCTCGCCGAGGCCGAGGCCCGCCGAGATCACTGCTATGTACTCCCTGAACCACTCCGGCCCCTTCCTCCTCTCAAGGATCCTGGCTATGATGCCTCCCACGAACATCGTTATCGTGAACGCTATCGGCTGGCCCATGCCTATCGTGAAGCCTATCAGCTCAAAGGGTATCGAGAAGAGCCTAACGACACCCACCACCGCGAAGCCGAGGATGAAGGGCAACAGTATCCTCATCTGCCACTGGTTGAAGTGCTCTAGGAGAGCGCTCGCTATCATGTTCTGCTCAGGCTTAATGGTCTGAGCGCTCCAGGCAGGCCATAGGAGGGCCCATAGGGCGGCGACGGGCCAGAAGACGCTTGTCGCGGGATAAGCCGCCGAGGGGAGGGGCGCTATTCTCCAGAAAAGATCCGCGTATATGAGGCCCATGAGATAGGTCAGGGGGAACGCCATGAAGTATACCTTGAGATAATCGCTTATCCTGGTCCCCGTCCAGTCACATGCCACGTACACGGCTGTCCAGCCGCTGGCGCCGCCATAGACGTAGATCGGCGTGAACCAGGCCGCGACGCCGCGGTATCCGCTGGCGAGAAGCGTGCCCTCCTTTATATAGGGCAGGCTTATACCAGTAGCCGCCTCTCCTATAGCCCTCGTGTTGGCCAGCTGGAAGAGGGTGGAGAAACCGACTATGAGTCCGAGGAACAACAGAAGGAACTGGGGTGTAGCCCACTCGGGCTCGACAAGCCATATGAGGAAGTATACGAAGAAGCTCAGGGCCGTGGCGAACGAGAAGTATGTGAGGAGCGCGAACCTGGTCAGGGGGAGCCCCATTATCCGGGGCTCGGGCGGAGCACCGGCCTCGCCGGGCTTGCCCCTAAGCTTCGGCGGCTTCAGGACACGGGCCACGCTCCTCCAGTTAATGATTATAGGCGCCAGGCCGGCGGCGAAGCTGAGCCCTATCAACGGGCCAACCCATAGCTGGAGGAGCCCGTACTGGAACACGTCTCCGAGGGCTAGGTTTGGTCTCCAGAGAGTGAACCATCCCAGCTTATAGGCTAGGTGGCCGCCTATGATATAGGTGGCTACTCCGCCTATGAATATGGAGAGGTTAACCCTCCACGGCATGATCATGCCTATGGAGATCAATAATAGGTCGAGGCTGAACCCTAGGCTGGCGCCGTTCAACCCCATATCCGTCATCGCGGGCGTTAGATCAGCCCAGGGAACCGGCAGCAGGGGTGTGCCGAATATAAACCATGTCCCGTAGAGGAGAAAGCTGTAGAGGAGGCTGAATATCGCTATGGAAACCATTAGCCGCGCCTTATCCCTCCATATATGCTTCTCCGCTAAAACAATGCTCGACTCAGCCCACACCCGGGCGCCGGGGAACGGGAGCTTCTCCTCCACAGCATATATCCGGTAGAGCACATAGGCTAGGCTTAGATCCATGCCCTTTGTGAGGAGAGCGCTCGCCAACGCGACCATGAGGGGGGCTATGAAGACCGCCTGGAACAGTGTCCTCGGGAGCTCCGGCTGGGAGGGAGCGTACCAGAACGGTATCTTGCCCGCGAGACCGAAGCTCTTGGCGTACTCGCTTGTCGCTATATACCATGCCAGTATAAGGTTTATGCCGAAGAGGCTCTCCGATATCGTTGTGCCCACGTTGCTGAACATCACGAAGGCCTCCTGCCTCGTAAGCCGCGTCCCCATGATCACCGCGATCGTTGTGAAGAGGAGGAGCGTCGTATACTCGGCGCTGTTTATTATCTGGAACGGGTTAAGCCCCGCCACGAGGTTGAGCCATATGGCGGCGGGCTCGAATACCAGGGCGCCATAGATTATTGCCAGCACAACACGCCAGGTTACCGCGGAGTTGCCGCCGCTCCCAGCCATGCCGGGCACCGCCGCACAGATAATATACTAGGCAAATTAAATGAGCCTGTAAGCAATAAATAGTTTCTCGGAGAAGGATTTAATCAGACACATAAAAAACACAGAGGGCTATCAGCGGCGCGGAAACATTGACCGCCTACCACGTCCTGTTATCAACAACCAGCACCCAGCCCGTGAAGAAGCCTACAAGGATCATGCCGGCGGCGAACGGTATTATTATCTTCTCATAGCCTTCGACGCCTATGATCCTTATTATCAGGGGCTTGACGACCAGCGCTATCAGGTACGGTATAAACATCGTTACACCTGTGAGCTGTTGATCGCCCAGCACTATTCCCAGGGGATTAAATGGTACTCCGACGAATATGGTCTTCAGCCACACCAGGATGATCGCGAATATTATCCCTATAATATACTGGGGGAGCCAGAGAGCGGTGTCGTTCGCCATGTGCTCTATGCGGCCCTGCTTCACCATAGTGTTAACCCACTGCGGCTCAAGGCTACGATCGGCTCCGCCAACCCATGTCCCGCCCCCAACACCCTGTATCCCGTAGGCATAGAAGCCGAGGAGGGT
>JALVHX010000128.1 GCA_027028805.1 Desulfurococcales archaeon
GTGTTGTCCTGAAGAACTCCTTGTTGTCGTGGAGCACTATTAGTGTGAAGGGTCTCCGCGTCTCTCCCCCGTGGTTTGCTATCTCGATGACGAGGTATGCCGGGGCTCCGTCGGCTAATGGATCGGCGGTGATCTCCACAGTGTCTATTGATAGGTCCGGGTAGGGTATATAGTATATCTGTGTCGCCGCGTTATCGTCTTCGCTTGTCTCAGTTATATTGTCTCCGGGGTCCACGGAGAGCGTTATGTTCCAGTACCCGGGCTCGGCGGGTAGCGTGAACCAGGCCGTGAAGGCTTCTCCCCTAGCCATGTATGCTATGGCGCGGCTGTAGACGGGTGTATCGTTGAGGTAGACTGTTACGTTGAACGGGAGCCTGACGGTGCCGGGCCCCCTGTTGATCACGGTGAACGACACGTTGAGGGTTCCGCCGTCAACCATGTCGCCTGTCACCGTTATATTTGATGCGACGAGGTTGGGTCTCAGCACCTCTATTATCACCGTGCGCTCGTTGTCTCCCCGATCCCTGTCGGGTAGATAGATGTCCTCGTCAACTACTATGGTGACGTTATCGTATCCCGCGAACACGGTTATGGGAGCTGTCACGCTGGTCTCCTGTCCCGATAAGAGGCTGTTGATCCACGCGGTGTATACGAGGCTCCCGTTTAGGTAGAAGTCTACGCGGAACCCGCGGTATGCGTGTCCACCGTTGTTCCTTATCGTAGCGGTTACGAGCACGGTGTCTCCGTCGTCGGGCATTATCGGTGTATAGGTTATCTCGCCGACCTCTAGGTCCACTGGCTCTGTGGAGAACATGTATAATGTATAGTTCATCGGGATGGCGCGTATCCCATGCACCATACCTAGATCGCCTAGTATGGCTGAGTAGTTTCCAGGCCATACCAGGAACAAGGCGTATCCGCTGGCGTTTGTCTCGGCGCTGTTGAACACCGTCTCCTCCCCGCCTGTCCCCGTGGCCAGGGATATGTTGAAGCCTGGGGCGCCTCCGCCGCCGGGCTTTATCATCCTGATGAGTATGGCTGAGAGCGTGATGTTGAACACCGTCTCCTCTCCGCCCTCGATCGCTACGGTATAGTTGTCTATATAGTAGCCGTATTTCGCGAGGCCGGGGCCGTGGAGCAGTAATGTGTAGTTGCCGGGCCTGAGCACGGGGACATAGATTGCCCCGTTGATCATCCTTAGCTCGGCCACGGCTATGTCGCCGGCCATTATGGTTATGTTGATGTTGTCCTCGTCCACCAGGCGGCCCCATGGATCGATCATCTCTGCGCGGAGGCTACCCGTCTCTATGACTACGCTCTCCGTCTCGCCGGGCTCCAGGCTTATTGTCTCGTTGAACACCCATCCATTGCTCCACGCGGTGTATACGTGGTAGGTTCCCGGATACACCGTGATGTTTAATGTATCGTTGACTATTAGCCATAGGGTGGAGCCGGTGTCGGCCTCGGCCACTGCTACATGGATGCCTGTGCCGGCTCCCGGGGCGTGGCGGTGGGTTATGTTGAGTATTGATAAGAGTATGGAGGCGTTGTATAGTGTCGGCGTGGTGGTTGAGACGTCTAGGTAGTATTCATGGGCCCCGAAGAACCCTGGGGCCACGTATCCATAGGTTCCATTGGTTACTATGAAGTATGCTGAGCCATCGCTCCCCGTGGCTTTTTCCTCGCGGAACACTGTGCCGGGTATCGTTAGCCTCACGGTCTCGCCGGCGAGGGCTGAGCCGGGCGCGGCCACTGTTACGCGTATCACGGAGAGGTTTATCGTGGCGTTTCTCGACGTGTCCATATATATTGTCTCTACGAGGCCGTAGCCGTATCCCGTCGTGTTCCCTAGGAGCGCGCCGTCCAGTGCTATTATGGCTGACGCGTTAGCGGGGAGATACGTGTCTATTGAGCCGTTGAGCGGTGTGAGGATCCTATAGATCCCTGTATCGGGGCTGTATAGCCGTATCTCCACGTCGCTATATGTATAGTTTGCGCCGAGGCCTTGTCTCGGAAGGTTTACGTCTATGTGCAGCCTCGCGACCCCTACGCAGGCGCGTAGCTCATCGTTGCCTGTTAGCGTGCGGCTCCATGTCTCGTTGAACGAGTAGTCTCCTATACTACCGTATACCAGCACTATGTATGTCGCGTTGGTCACGTATAGCTGTATGTCGCCGAAGGAAGTGTAGCTGTATACCGGGTATAGCGTGTTGTTGTATAAGCCGTATATGGTCGCGTTATATGGTATCGGGCCCTCGCCTATCAGTGTGGCGCATGTCTCTATGGCTGACACGTTGTATTCGATATATATCGTGGAGTTGCTGGACGCCACGTTAACCCTCTTTATGGGGGCTCCTAGGCCTAGGTAGAAGATTTCAGGTATATCCATGTATACGGAGTCGTCGCGGCCGTAGAGGGCGCCGACTACACCTACCTCGTATTCTCCCGGCGTCACATAGATCGACTCCGCGCCCAGCCAGGTTAAGGTGGATCCAGCTATTTTCTTGGTGCCGTTTACGAAGCCGTAGAGTATCACGGGCGCTTCTACGGGTTCTCCCCTATACGTTATGTTTACGTCTATCCTGGCGAGCCCTATCTCGACCTGGACCGGTCCCAGGGGGGACGCGTCTACATCTACTGCGTAGCCGTAGCCATAGATCTCCTGGCCTAATCTCCATACATCGGCGTCGTATGGGTCGTAGATTGTGTTGAGGCCTCTGAGGACTACTGTGTAGTGGCCCGGTGTGACCGGGAACACTGCTAGGCCGTCGAGGTAGGTATAGGTGTAATCGATCTCTGTCAACGAGCCGTTTCTGAGCCTTGACGCTAGATCCACTCTGCCGTCCTCCACTGGTTCCCCGTCGGGGCCGTGTAGGTATACGTATATATAGGTCGTCATGTAGAGGGTGTATCCTATCCTGTCTCCCCAGCTGATGTTTATGGTTAGGTTGTAGTCGATGCCGCTTATCTGGAGCACGTATTCTCCCGGCGATAGGTAGAAGTATGCTGTCCCGTTGGAGTTTGTTGCGCGGGGTATGGCTATACTGCTCGTGTTATCGGCGTATATGTAGATGTAGTGGTGCTCGACAGGCGCGCCCCCTATAACGTCGAGGAGCCGCACCATCAACAGGCCGGGCGTCATGTTGATTATGGCGGGGCGCCCTGTGTCAACGCTTATCCTCCACGTGTAGCCGTGGCCGGCTATGAGCGTTAGGGCGAAGTCGCCTATTAGTGGCAGGAAGTAGTCTGAGGTCTCGGCGCCGTCGAGGATGGCTATGTATTCTCCTGGTGTCACCGTGAAGGATACTGCGGGGTAGCTCTCGTTGACTCCGCCGATCCTCTTTGCTACTCCTTGTTGCCTGGAGAGGTTTGTGGGGAATACTCCGACCAGCCATTCACCGTCCATTGATGAAGCGTTTATATAGAACACTATATGGGTTAGGTTGAAGGAGACGGTCTTCTTCTCCCCGTAGCCTAGTATGATTGTTTTGTTCTCTCCGTACCCGTAGAGTTCTCCCGGGTAATTGTAGAGGAGCTCCTGTGTAGCTGTGTCGAAGCCCGGCATGATCACCGTATAGTTGCCGGGCCCCAGTATTAGTGGGAGGACGGTGTGGCGCGATATATTGGCTTCGAGGAAGACGTAGTCGTAGCCCCACTCGCCTCCGCCATAATAATAGTTGTCGAGTAGCTCCATGTGTATGGTCTCTACCTCGTTGGAGTCGCTGTTTATCTCTATGTAGAGGAGGCTCACGTTGAACACTATGGTGGTGTTCTCCATGTACTCGTCGAGCCACACGTACTCCATGTATGGTGAGTAGATGTAGTAGCTGTCTATATACGTGAACGGTGTATAGATGAATACATAGTATTCGCCCAGGGGCACTGCGAAGTGTATGGTGCCGTTGTAGTCTGTGTAGCCCACGGCGTCTATCCATACATAGTATCCATCATAGTACTCCGCCACAGCGACGATGGCGTATGGGACGGGCTCGTTTCCCGAGACAACTCTTACCGTTATCTCTCCGCCGGG
>JALVHX010000129.1 GCA_027028805.1 Desulfurococcales archaeon
CGCTCCGCTCGCTCGATCAAGCCTATGCCCTCAAGCCTTATTCCCTCAGCCTCGGCTCGTGCCCGTACATAGCTTATCATGTACGATGTTATCAAGAGAAGGATTGTTGTCTCGAAGCCTAGTACAAGATAGTATAGGCCCACTATCGCAGCGGCATCGCTTATGCGGTCAATGGTGGAGTCCATTATGCCGCCGAGGCGTGTTACTTTCCCGGATGCGCGGGCCACTGCACCGTCCAGCATGTCCATGAGCCCTGATAGGGCCAGCATGGCTGTATACATGATCGGTTCCGAGAGATAAGCGTAATATAGCGCTGTTAGCGAGAAGACCATTGATAGTAGCGTTATATGGTTCGGCTTCACGCCCAGGGATGCAAGGGTTCCGGCGAGCCTGTTAAGGATCACTGAAACCTTATCCCTGAGCCTAGTCAGCAACGCATCTCTCTCCACATATCCTTCTACAAACGTCTTTCATGACGAGGGCGTCTTTCTCAAGTATAGGGCTCTCGCTTATAAAGACGCCGCTTACCCCTGTCTCCGCTAAGCCCCTGCACACGATCTCGAAGGATGGCCCGTATTCTTTCTCGGCCAGAGTATGGTGCATTCTCTCTCCGCCCTTTCCATACTCGATGTGGGAGAAATGCATGTGTAGAGGCTTCACGGCCTCTGTGCCTAGCTCCTTCTCTATTTTCTCAACAACCTCTATGACGTGGTCAACGCTCGTAATATATTCTCCCATGCTTCTAGCATACATGTGGGCCCAGTCGACGACAGGCCGGCACCCCCCTATCTCTCTACACATAGCTATGTTCTCGTCGAGCGTGCCTAGCTGCGTCGTCTTGCCAGTGGTCTCGGGCCCAAGGATCACGTCTTCGGCGCCTATGGATGCCCTGTACTTGGCCACTGTTCTAAGTGCCTCGATAGCCTTCTCCAGAGCCTCTTGGGGCGAGCTAAGCCCCTTATAGTAGCCTGGGTGAAAGACCACTATGTAGGCCCCCATCCAGTGGGCGGCCTCCACGCTCCTGTTTAGTCTCTCGATGCTTTTAGCAACCTTGTGCTCCTCAGGGCTTGAGAGGTTTATGAAATATGGTGCATGAAGGCTGAGCTTGATCCCGTTTTCTTCCGCGGCTTCTCTGAGCTTCACGGCTCTCTCCTTGTTGATCCTTACGCCCCTGACAGCCTCGTACTCCATAGCGTTTAGGCCGAGCTCGCGTAGATAGGTGAGCGATGCTATGAGATCACCCTTGAACCCGATGGGTTTGCCTGCAGGGCCGAAGAGGAAGCGTGGCATAATGTTTTTCTCCCCCAATACTGGTCGTTCAGCCACCCTAATGCGCTAACGTTTTATTGCAGGTGTGGCTCTAAATATTCTATCGCTACATGGCTTCTAAGGTGTATGCGGCCGTGTCGGGCAGCATGGGCGTTGACGTGAAAAGCATTGAAGCTGAGGCGGAGAAGATAGTTGAGACAGCCCGCATACAGGCTAACAAGATAATACATGACGCCCGGAAACGTGCCGAGGAGATCCTTTCAAGGCCTGTTCCGCGTGAACAGTACGAGGCCGAGGCCAGGAAGATCATAGAGGAGGCCGAGGCGAAGGCTGCGGAGATAAAGGAAAAGGCTGTGAGAGAGGCCGAGGTGATCGAGCGCGAAGCAGTGGCCAATACCGAGAAGGCCGTGGAATATATTGTATCCGCGGTCACGGGTGCCTAGGCGCCTTGCCGCCCATATTATTAAACCATCCTCTCCCCATGCAGCGTGTACGCATATATGTGCGGAGAAGTGATGCCGAATATGTTTCACGTAGGCTGATGGAGCTAGGCGTTATGCATGTTATACGGCTGGAGGAGCGCCGCGGCGACATAGAGGAGGCTCTCCGTAAGATAGAGCGCGCCGTGGAGATGATCGATGAGATACTTGCCTTTAAGAGGGGGCGCACTGTTAATGTACAGATAACGAAGCTGGAGATATTGTCGGCTGACATAGAGAACCTTGTCTCTGAGACCGAGAAGATATACAATGAAGTATCCTATAGGAGTAGGAGGATAAAGGAGATAGAAAACAGGCTAGTAGAGTACTATAGGTTAAGGAGAATAATGTCAATGATGCCGGGCTCGCTCAGCCTAGAGGAGATCAATTATACGGGCAGATATGTCTCGACAAGGCTTGTATCGGGGAAACCTGAGTCGCTCCGCTCTTTCCTAGAGATCGTGAAGGGGCTGGTCACACCCATATATTACTCGGAGAAGACGGATACCTCTGCAGCCCTAATAGCCTTCTCCACCAGCGTTGCCGATAAAGTAGAGGAACAGATAAGGAGCCACGGCCTGCTCGTAGTTACTGTTCCGGAAGAGATGCGTGGAGCCGGCAGTGTCTCTGAGCTTTTGGCGAGGCTCGATAAATCTATGAGCGAGCTCGAGGAGAAATATAGGGTGGAGAAGTCGGAGCTAAATGAGTATATAAACAGGGTGCTCGTGGATCTTGTAAAAACCCGTATAATAATAACGAACCACGCGGAGAAGCTCAGGGCCCTTCTCTCATCGGTATCCTCAAAGTATATAACGGTGTTAGAGGGGTGGGTGCCCCGTAATAGATTAGGGGAACTCGAGGGCATAGATAGGCCATTATATCTAGAGCACCGGGCCCCGCGCCGCGGCGAGGAGCCGCCGACCCTCCTAAGCAACCCGGGCTTCATAAAGTATTTTGAGCCAATAGTAAAATTCTTCGGCGTGCCAAGGTATTGGGAATGGGATCCAACACCGATTATAGCATACTCTTTCGCCCTGTTCTTTGGCCTAATGCTTGGAGACATGGGGTACGCGATCCTTATACTTTTGGCAACGATATTTATACTCGATAAACTCGCGGGATACCCTGAGAGCGAGGACTATTTCTTATTTAAGAAAGCGCTTATATTATCAAGCATCGTGGGATTCGTTGTAGGCTTCCTCGGCGGCTCATTTCTTGGAGACACATTGGATTATCTCTCTTCTATCACGGGCTTAAACCTATCATACAGTATAACGACGGTGTTCACGGATCCTATACAGTTCCTCGTCTTGTCGCTGATAATAGGATTAATCCATGTTAACATAAGTCATGCCATAACAGCTGTTAAGCAGTGGAGAGAGAAGAACACGGGAGACTTCCTCGTAGAGATAGGCTTGTTTGTATCCGAGATATTCGGCATCCCATATGTCCTCTACAAGATGCTTGGCGTCCAGCTCCCCATAATCGCGCCCGAGACAGCACAGCTCTATCTCTATGGAGCACTTATAGGAGTTGTCATAATAATTGCTGGCATGATAAAATCCATGGGCGGGCTCGGGTTATTGATGTGGATGTTCAGCTTAACAGGCCTCCTCGGCGACGTGCTTAGCTATGCACGGCTTGCGGGCGTGGGCTTAGCCACGATATATCTAGCTATGAGCTTTAACCAGTTAGCCGCTATGGCCTATAACGGCTCCTCCGCTATCTTGGGAGGTGTCGCAGGCGCTCTCTTGGGAGCAGTTGCGGCGGCATTAATATTGTTCATAGGTCACCTGATAAATACTGGTCTCAGCGCCCTGGGTAGCGCCATACATTCTCTCAGATTATGTTTCGTCGAATTTCTCAGCAAGTTCTATGAGGGCGACGGCTATCTCTTCGAGCCTCTGAGAATCGTTATAAGGACTAGATACGTTATTGAGTAGCGTTTTCTCTATAATATAGGCTTATATCTCAATGTTATAGTATTAATTGTATCGAATATTTTAATATGGAATATTGGTTGTTAGTTTATCTTATATGTCTTCTTTTAAGGAAGATATCCAGTGTATTGCACCTATATTTTTAAGATATTCTGTAGCTTCTTTTTCATCTAATAGGCCTTTTCTATATGCTTCTATGAGGCCTTGAGGCGTTGTGGCCGGTTGCTTGACGAACCATCT
>JALVHX010000130.1 GCA_027028805.1 Desulfurococcales archaeon
TCCTTATCCTGGCTAGGACCAGCCTGTATCCCTCGCGGGTCATTGTGTGGAGGGCTAGGATGAGCGTGTTGTCGGCGGCGAGATAGGTGTCGGCCACGTGGCCGGCTACCGGGAGGGCTACCATTTCTTTCCTGGAGAGCTGTTCCGGCGTGGCGGCGTATACTACTCCGTAGCCGTCGCCCACCACTATGTATACCTCGTCTCCCCTGGCCGCCGCCCCTATATACTCTATGGCGGTGCTCGACGCTATATTGATCACCGAGCCGTTGCCGTTGAGGACGGCCGGCACATAGTGGATCGTGTATACGTGTCTCAGTATGTCGCCGGAGTAGAACGCGGTCGCGTAGACCAGTGAGGCGTCTCCGCCGCGTGCATAAGCCTCCATCGCAACTATCGGTGTCTCGTTGACCGTGTAGCCTAGCACTATGGGCGACGGCGTGTCCATGGAGAGGTTCATGTAGGCTATATAGTAGTGGCCGCTCTCGTACCCTATATAGAACATGAGAGGCGTATCGTTTACAACGACTATCCTGTAGTCTATGGGCTTCGCGCCCCCCAGCCTCACCGGCCCCGTTATCGTTGAGGACTCCGGGTCATATACCAGTGTGTAGACACTGGTGTTCAGCAGTGCTCTCCGCACACTGGTGCTTGTCAGGTTATCTATGTCTGAGGCGAGGTATAGTACTAGGAGCTTGCCGCCGCGCCACGTGATCCCCGGCTCCCTCAGGGCCTCGCCGCTGACAATAATCCTCTCCGCGGCCGGCGCCGCCGCGCCGTCCTCGTTGATCCTATAGATCCTTAGCCTGTATATGCTCCTATTGTATATGTTCTCCTCGAGCACAGCCATGTACTCGTCCACCGAGCCGTAGCCTATGAGGGTCCATGCTGATGGATCCGTGATGTTTCCCTCCACTGGCTGGTCCAGGGGCGCTATATCGATGGGGGTATAGTTTCTCTCCTGGCTCAGGGCCAGGTTTAGGAGGATATTGTTGACCTCGATCAGCTCCATCGCCAGGCCCACGACGAGCTCTGGGTTTATGGGCGGCTCTCCCTGCGTCGTGTTTATGAACTGGATCCCTGTATGTGTGTTGAAGAGTTCTCCCCAGCTCTTCGAGTAGTCGACGGAGTATGTTGTATAGGCCGCGGCTCCCGCGATAACGGGCTTCAATCCTGCCGACATCTCGTAGTGTATGCTTACGCCCTGCGTCCCCATGCGCGCCTCTATCTTCGACTCCATGTATCCGCCCGTAACAGTGACGGCGGAGACGGACGCGGATCCCTTGACTCCCGCGTCTATCGATATATCGCCGTCCAGCTCCTGTGTAACGATCTCGATGTTGCCGGGCCCCGGCCTTATCACGGTTCGTGTCTCCTGGGTCACTGATACGTAGAGGTCGAGGGAGTAGTCGATGCTGTAGGGCACGCCCTCCAGCTTGCCCTTCACCGCGTCGGCGGCTTCGCCGACGAGATAGTTTCCTATACTCGAGGCGATGTCCTCGCCGGCTTCCCTGACCGCCTCCCTCGTCGTCCTGCCGAGCAGTTTGTCCAGCACTTCTCCGCCGAGCTTCTTGAGCGATTTCAGGGCCTTCCAGGCCTTGCCGAGGCCGAGGGTTTCCTCGTAGCTCGTCTTCTCATCTATCACTATCTTGTCTAGCACGTAGCGGCCGGTCTTCTCGTCGTAGACGTATACGTATGACTCTGTTCTCTCATGGTTGATCTCGCCCAGCACCACGATGCTGAGCTTCTCATACTCTTTCGCCGAGAACACTATTGTTCCATCGGGGCTGCACTCCACGCTCAACGGTATCCTGCCGTTCTCGTAGGACGCGGCGCCTATGTCTATGTAGCTGGAGAGCACTGTGAACGACATTGCTCTCACGGTGCCGGTCTTCGCCGCCTCGTCGCAGAGCCCCCTGACGCCTACCGGTAGCTTGGTGGGGTTGAAGTATTTCGGCGCCTTCGCGTTGACGACGACCTTGTTGAGTATGCCTAGCAGAGGCTTCGGCTTCGCGAAGAGCCTCAGGGCCTCGTCGTAGCTGTGGGCGAATACGTAGAATGGCGTCGGCTTGTCAACGTATACCAGTATCCTGAAGTTGGTTGCGACCACGTAGTGGCCGCCGTTCATGTGCTCCGTCTCTATGTGTACGCGGGCATAGCTCACGTGGCCTCCGGGGTCGAGGCCGAGGTACTCGTAGGGTACCTGTATCACGAGCGTGCCGGTTGGCGTGGTGTTCGTCCAGCTGTACACCAGGTGGCCGTTGAGATATATTCTCCCGTTGTGGGGCCTCACGTCGCTGTGGGGCTGGAAGTCCATCATCAGATACACCCTATACCTGCCTCCCGGCGGGTCATGGCTGATCGGGATCACCACGTCTACCACGGGCCTGTTCGTACAATACCAGTCAACGGCTTTGCCGGTGAGCTGTGATCTCGGCATGTTTACGGCGTATGGCCGCGTGTTCTCCGGGGGCGTCATGTCCACGGGCTCCTCTGCAACCTCCTCCCCGCCCACGCTCAGGATCAGGGATCCCGTGGTGACCCCTGTTTCTCCGCCGCTCCACGCCTCCTCGGGCATCGCGGGTATCGATGGGGTGACGTACACGTATAGCGAGGACTGGGGCGGCAGGTACACGTGTGATCCCGCGGGGTAGAGGTAGGTGTACTGGATAATGTTTCCTCCCAGGGCTAGCGATAGATCGGTTATCGTGTCGCCGTAGTTGTGGATCACGTATAGCTGGACTAGTGTATAGTTGTCTGTCCACATATGCTCTATCTCTATGTTTATCGTGGGCTCGACAACGTGTATAGTTATCTCGGCGGTGTCCGTGTAGCCTGTGTCGAGGTTAACCAGGTGGGCGTAGAGCGTGTAGCTCGTGTTCTCCGCGTCCGCCAGGTGCACCGCCAGGGCCAGGTACATGGAGTCGCCGGGCCCTATCTCGGCGGCCTCGTCGCGGCTCCCGGGCCCCGTGAAGTCGGCTATTATGTCGCTGTAGGGGTTCTCTATATACGCTATTACTCTGTGGCTGAACGATGGATCATAGTTGTTCACCTGTATGGATATGATCTGGTTATAGTCTCTCCTCAACGTGAACTCGTATCTGCGTCTCGCGAAGCCCACCATGTCCTGGCGTAGCCTCACATAGTAGGGCTTCGATGTATAGGAGGCGTATATCGATGACACGGTGATCGTTATGGAGTATACGTGGCCGTATTCTAGGCCGCCGAGATACAGTGTGTGCTCCGTATCCATCTCCGTGCCATACAGGGTTATGGTCTCACTGGTGTTGGTGTCGAGCACCGTCACGGTATAGTTTGTGGGCACGTTTGTGGCGAAAGCCACAACTATCGTTGTCGACGGCACCGCGGTGTTGTTTCCGGGCGAGAAAACCCTCAGCCTCGGCTCCAGGGATACATCGAACACCACTATATGTGTCTCGTTGACACCGGTCTCGGGTATGGTTGCGGAGACCCTGAGCACGTATCTCCCGTCGACGCCGCCTATGCTGTACGGGATCCTGTAGCCGTGTACATAGCCTCCCCTGAGCACTAGCACCGTGTCCTGGAAGAACGCTGACGCGTTCCCGCCGAGCCTCAGGGTTAGGTTGTAGCTACTATCCCACTGAGCATCCACCACTATATAGCCCCTCTCGCCGGCCCCGGCCTCCACGTGCTGTGGCGCTACGCTGAAGTAGGGCATCGACTGGGCTGGCTCCAGCACAGCCACGGTTATGTTGAACACGTATGTATAGTCCTGTGTCTCAACGGTCGCCGCTACGCCGTAGTAGCCTGGCTCCACCGCGGCGAAGTCTATGGTGGCAGGCATAGACGCGGTGTCTCCTGGGGCGAGGCTTGTCTCGCTGTAGGAGATGGTTAGCCAGGAGACGTTCACGTGGATCGATGTGATCGTGGTGTTGGCTCCCCCGTT
>JALVHX010000131.1 GCA_027028805.1 Desulfurococcales archaeon
GTGCAGTGTGTGCTTTAACATTAGTGACGTGCGATTATACATCATGATTATCGGGACTGAGCTAGTCTTAGTCGAGTTTTACGGTTCTAGTTGCCGAGATATTCAACACTAAAATCAATAAAATCAATGATTACTAGGAGATGCTCGATGGCGGGCCCGCCGGGATTTGAACCCGGGGTCTCCGGCTCCGAAGGCCGGCGCCTTGTTCCTGGCTAGGCTACGGGCCCTTTTTTATGATATGTTTTCTCCTGTTATGCTGAGGCATTTTTATTTATTTTAGATAGCCGGGTATATTATTTGGTGTTTACCCGGGTCTCTCACTAATCTCCTTATATTAAGATGAGCACGTGTGGAGATGGCTTCGGTTGCGTGTTATCTGTCTTGTTCACGGCGATAGTGATGGCGTTGTGTCGGGCGCCTTGGCTTACCGTGTTTTCTCTATGAAGGGCGTCGACACCCGCGTCTTCTTTACTCACCCCGCAGGGCTGGCCGAGGATCTCCGCGCATTCGCCCGGCCCGGCGACACGGTCTTCATAGCCGATATAGCTCTAAGCGAACAAGAGCTCGGAGAGATAACAAGCCTATTCGAGAAATATGCCGCGGAGGGCGAGCTAATCTATATTGATCACCACCCGGAGCCCCTCGCCCTCACCCCGAAAAAGCTGCCAGGAACAATAATACATGACACATGCTGCTCCGCCTCAGAGCTCGTATACAGGTTCTTCGAGGACAAGCTCGGATGGGAATACAGTAGAGTAGCTCTCTACGGGGCCATCGGAGACTACCTAGACGAGACACCATGGGCCAGGAGAGCGGTCGAAGAGTGGGATAAGAGAAACATATACTTCGAGGCAGGAGTACTCTCCCAGGGCCTAGAGGGATCGCGGAGAATGCACGAGTTCAAGAGAGAAATAATCAAACACCTAGCAGAAAACAAGCTGCCAAGCAGCCTAAGCCCCCTACTGGTCAGAGCACTAATAGAGGCCGTGGCAACAGAAGACATGAGGAAATGGGTTATAAGGAACACCGTGAAACTCAGAAACATAGCATACGTCGTAGACCCCCCGGGAAGCCTGGGCAAAGCCGCGACATACGCCAGAGTCTACGGAGAAAAACCAATAGGACTCGCCGCCGCACACCACCATAGAAAAATAATGAACATGAGCCTGAGAGCCAGGAAAAACACTATAGACCTAAACAAGCTCCTAAGAACAATAGCGCCCCGCCACGGCGGAACAGGCGGCGGACACCCATACGCCGCAGGAGCCAGAATACCCCTCCACCAGTTCAAAGAGTTCCTAGAAGAACTCGACAAGGTGGCGGGCGAATGGATGAGAAATGGCTAGCCACATTACTATTACTGGCAGGCATAGCCTTCATAGCCGCGGGAACACTACTCCTCCTCAAAACACCCGGAGCCTCCAAGAAAACAGGAGCCGTAATCCTCATAGGCCCCATACCCATAATCATAGCAAACGACAAGAAAACAGCAATAGCACTAGCCGCCACCGCCCTAGCCCTTCTCCTCCTTCTCCTCCTCAACCAGCCTCCGAGCAACAGATAACAACAACTCCCTTAGATCACCAAGCATAGACGCCGCCCTCTCCTCGACCACATCACAAGGAGTCTTAGCCCCCTCATCAGCAGCCACATGACCTATCAACGCGAGAACCGCGTACTCGAGCCCATAATGCTTCGCAAGAGCCGCCTCAGGCATAACACTCATACTGATCAAGTCCCCTCCAAGAGCACGGTACATCCGGGCCTCAGCAGGCGTCTCATAGCGGCCCCCACCGATCACAACCACCGTTCCCCCATCATGAACCCTGAAACCCCTAGCCCTGGCCTCCTCATACAACACCCTCCTAACCCGCCCAGAGAAAGGCTCATGCATATCAGTATAAACAAGCCTTCCCCGATCAACAGAATACCTCCTCCCATGAGTAAAATCGATCACATCGCTGGGCACAACGAGATCCCAGAGACCATAAGACGGGTTCAGCCTAGAAGCAATAGTAGTTGCAACAACATACCGCGCAGCATGATTATGGAGAACACGTATAATACCGGGATAATTAACCTCGTCCGGAGGCACATTATACCTCTTCCCATGCCTCGGCACAAATATGATCCGGGGCTCGGTCTTCGCCAAGATATATGCGACAGGCCCATACCGGGTATCCATCTCCATCAACGCGCCGGGAAACAAGCCCCGGGTCCCGCGCCCACCAATAACGCCCACACGAGGCATAGATAACACCAACCACACTACACGAAACCACTACCACCACAAGCCACGGAGACAGAAAGCATCCCAGATTAAAAACAACAGATACTAGCCAGACACCAGAGACAGCTTACTCTTAATAAGCTCCGCAGCCTTCTCCGCCTCTATACGCGTAGCCCTCACCTTCCTGAGATCCTCAACCAACAGCCCCGGATTAGACCTATACTCTCCGGGATCCCTCGAGACATAGCCATAGAACCTGAAAGACTCGCCCTCACGCGTCACAACAATAGCATCGACAACATAGCCCTCGCCCAGAGGCTCCACCACCGCAACCCCTATATTCTCACCCTTCTCATCGAGAAGCTTAAACAAAGGATACCCCTCATACGTGTCACCTATATGCTCCGCGGAAGCCGGGAACACGACGCGGCGTATAGGCTGAGTCTCACCCATTATCTCTATAGTCTTCTCGCCGCCCGCAGCCTCCTCGCCGCCGGCCTCCTTCTCTCCACCACCCCTCTCCTCTATCACAAACTCCTTCTTCTCCCCCCGCAGAATCCTCTCAGCCTCCTCCTGGCTCGGAGCCTCAGCATACTCCTGTTTAACCTGCTCAAGATACTCCCTTATAGTCTCCCTAACCTTCTCCGCAACCTCCTCGTCCGGGACACGGCGGAAAAACTCCAGCCGGAGCGTATCATAGTCCCACACGATCCTGCCATCAACAACATCGTACTGGACACGCACACGCACAACATCGCCCTTATCGGCGTGAAGCTTCTCGACAAGAATAATATAGAGAAGCCTATTGATCTCGCCACTAGCCCTAGCAACCTCCCGCGCAAACTCCCTATTAGCCTTAACCATATCCCTGAGCTGCGCAAACAACGTCCTCCTAAGCTTGTTAGCATAAGCCCCCGCTATAACAAGACCTGTACTAAGCTCCCGGGGCATGGCTCGGCGCCACCTCTCCAGAATATATAGTCTCATCCGCCTTATAATAAATATATATCCAAATATATATCCCGGGAAACAAGAAAATATCAGTTAGAGGAGAAGAAATACATTATAAACAACACGCTCCAGGTGAACAAAAACCATGAGCCGGGAAGAAACACGGTTCGAGGGAGTCATAATAGGCTTCGAGGAAGACGAGAAAGCAGTCATAATACATGGATCAGCTGGAGAAGTAGACGGCGAGATAAAGATCGTGCTGAGCAAACAAGACTACGACAAGCTATCCATGATGGGGATCGGGCAGATGATAAGAGGCCGAGGCCGCCTAGAACACGGCACGCCCCCAACGATAAGAGACGCCACCCTAGAACAATAGGCAACAACAATCCCCCGGAGGCAGAGCACGGTGACCACAAAACCCCTGAGACGGCCCCCAAGGATAAAGGTGCTTGAAGCCGCGGGAGCCGTAGCTGATGGAAGAGTAATGCTACACAACGACGAAGCCACGGTAGTATCATCGATGGGGGACAGGCGCTACCGCGTGATAATAAGAGGAAACAGGGTCTACTCAAACGACAACGGGACAATATACAGGGGATACATAGGCTACCCCATAATAGCCGTGCTCATGGCAAAAAAGAAGCTACCATACGACGAGAACATCGGGGAAGCCCTCAAGGGGATACCCTGGAAAAAACTCAACGAGAAATACAAGAGATACGC
>JALVHX010000132.1 GCA_027028805.1 Desulfurococcales archaeon
CGGCTCCCGGGGGCAATAGTGTTTATCGGCATCGTGGAGGGCTGTGTCGCGTTGTCTCTGCTGGGATCCGGGGATATCGGTGTTGAGGACGCTATTGTTAAGGCCAGGTTTCTGCTCGGCGTCGTATATGGCTTCGTGTCCTATCTAATCTATAGGGCCGGCATAGTCCTCTACGCCGATGTCTCTACGACGATATGGCTTATCGCGGGGATCATATATGTGGGCTCCATAGTGTATGTGGAGAAAAAATACTTGACGGGCTCGGTTTTCCTCAACGTGTTCCGCGGCCTAATCTCCTTCTACGCCACCTGGCTGATCATACTCCTCGTCCTCTACGATGTCGCCGGATAGGCTCCACAGCTTCTTCCTGAGGGCCTCTAGTTGCTCGACAGGCCTCCCCATGTACTCGGCGGCGGTCAGCACGCGGACACCTCTCTCCTCGGCCGCCCTGTATACGTTGGAGAGCCTCTCCCTGTACCCTAGATCCCTAAGCAGGTGATGATCCGCCACGAGCACCTCTAGGCCTGGTGTCTCCGCCACTATTCTCTCCAGGTTCCTCAGCCCTCTCTCGACAACGCTTCTCCTGACCTTGAAGCCCGCGAAGTATGTCGGGGGCCCCGAGATAACGAGCAGGTTCGGGGCGGCGTCTATTATGAAGCGGAGAGCCTCCTCGTCTACAGGGCCCTGGACGTCGCTTGCATGGAGAACCCTGTAGCCGCCTAGGTCCACGAGCGTCATTATAACGTATCCAAGCTTTGTCCCCGGCTCCCCGTGGGGCACGGGCCGTGAGAAGACGAGCTCGACGCCGCTATCGACACGGATCCTCTCGCCGTCGATGAACCTGAGCTCCCTCGCCTTCTCCGCGACCCCCATTTTCTTGAACAAGACATATGCTCTTATCGCCTGGCTCCTATTGATCATCCTGGAGGAGTGTTTGGCCAGCACAACCTTGCCCCTATAATACTCCTCTTCGCCGTCCCTGTAGAGATAATGATCCCTGTGATAATGGCTTATCACTATGTGTGTCGCGTCACCAACCTCCCTATATATCTCCTCGAGATGCCTCCTAAGCCTCTCCTCCTCAAGAGGATGAGGCGGGAGGCCGTAGCGGCGCGGCGCATAGCTGACACCGGGATCTATGAACAGCTTGACGCCCCCATACTCGATGACCGTGGCCATGCCCCTGGAGCCCATGCTGTCGAATCCTATAAGCCTAACCCTGACCTCCCCCAAGGCTCATCAGGTCTCCGCGCAACAAGCACTCCTAGACGACACAGGCAGCCGGGCCCAGACACCTTAATTGGATCCAACCATATTATATTATCAGCTCCTCTCGCCGCCGCACCGAGGCTTTATACCGGTTCACACTATATAGTTGAAACCCAAACTATTTCTCGGAGCCCCCGGGGAAGGCATTGGCCGAGGGAGTATCTGTCGCTGCCAGGGGCTTTTTCTCGGCCTTCCCCTGGGGAGTGGGTGGGGATAGCGCTCTGCTGGGCAGGCTCCGGAGGATACACCATGGCCAGGATCCTGGTGGAGCCGTCGCTGGGGGAGGCGGCCGCGGTGCTGCGGGAGGCTGTGGGACGCGGCGACACGGTTGTGCTTATAGCGGAGTGTAGCGTCGAGTACGAGGGCCGCGGGGCCTCGAGGCTGGGTGATGGTGAGAGGATTATAATAGTTAAGCAGGATGGGGCCTTCCTGGTTCACAGGCCTGTGGGCCATTCGCCGGCTAACTGGCAGCCCAATACGACCAGTATTGTTGTCGAGGAGGCTGGCGGCGGCATAGTTATCACTGCCACAAGGGTCAAGCCTTCCAGGGAGATCGTGAGGGTGAGGGTTACACGCGTGCTCGCCCTCTATGCGGGGAGGCTCCGGGATACCGCGGAGTTCATAATGTATCTCGATGAGCACGAGATAAGGGATATACTGTATGAGAACCCGGGGCTCATAGAGCCGGGGCTGAGGCTTGTGGAGAAGGAGAAGGAGCTGGGAGAGGCGGGCTACGCGGATCTATACGGGTTCGATGCCGAGGGGAGGCCGGTTATAGTCGAGATAAAGAGGGTTACGGCCGGAAAAGAGGCCGTGCACCAGCTTCTCAGATACATAGACGCGTATGCTCGGAGATACGGGGTGAGGCCCAGGGGCATAATAGTCGCCCCGGCCCTCTCCGCCCAGGCGCTCGAGGCGGCTAAGAGGCTCGGCCTAGAGTATAAGCGGATCGATATGCAGAGGCTTTGGAGGATGAAGAAGGAGAGGGAGAGGAGGGGTGGGAGAAGCCTGCTCGACTACCTCGGGGGAGACGTATAGGAGATACGATGTAACCGCCCCCAGCTACGAGGAGCTCTACAGGAGTGAGCAGTACTGTAAATACCGGGGCGTCTTCGAGGCACTAGGTTCCCCGGCTGGCGAGATACTGGATATAGGCTGTGGCACCGGCTTCCTAGCCGACTACCTGGCCGAGCATGGCCTCTGGCGCCGCGTATCGAGATATATATGCCTGGAGCCCAGCGGATCAATGATTGGGATAGCTGTTGGAAAGCATGGATCAAGGCCGGTGTTCGCCGCGATCCAGGCCATGGCGGAGGAGATGCCTCTCACAGACAACAGCGTCGACGAGGCCTACATGTTTACTGTATGGAACAACCTGTGCAACCCACTAAAGGCCCTGGCCGAGGCGTTGAGGGTTGCCAGGAGAAGGGTTGTCGTCACGGTGCTGGCGAAGGCCTCCACGCCTCCTCCCCCGGGGCTCCGCTTCATCGGCACGATGTGCGGCGACCATGTATATGTCCTTGAAAGATAATCCTTATATAGAGCCTGGAGTCTAAGGCTAACATAGCTGGGCTCGTGATCAATGCTCTAATTAAGAGATAAGTGGGGACGATGCCTGGTTTCTATACTATAATCTAGAGGTGTGGTCCATGAGCACGAGGGATCAGCAGAAGATAATAAGCCCCCTCAAGTACCTTAAGAGCGCGGTCAACCAGGTTGTCCTGGTTAAGATAAAGGATGGCACAGAGTTCATAGGAGTCCTCGAGATGGCTGATCACACTATGAACCTTGTCCTAACAGACTGCGAGGCAATAGACTCTAATGGGAACAAGATAGCGAAGTACGGCAAGGTGCTGATAAGGGGGAGCCATATAGTATATGTGAGCGTCAACTATGGCCAGGTCGCGCCCGAGATAATACATTAGCGGCACGGCCCCGTGTCCCCGCCCACTCTATTCCCGGCTCGCCGAGAGATGATGTGGGATGACCGTTTACCGGGTTAGAAACGTTGTAGCCGGCGGAGGCGTGATATATATATCTAAGAACGCTTCTCTACGCGACGCGGCTATACGCATGGTTAACGAGGGGATCGGGTGCCTGATCGTTGTCGACGAGGAGGAGAACCCTGTGGGGATAATAACGAAGAAGGATATAATATACGCGTTCATAGTCTACTCCGAGGCCCCTAAGAGAGAGATAGGTAGCCTTGCCTCCCAGAAAGTCGAGGACCATATGAGCAGGCCCCTCATAACAGTGGATGCCGACGAGGATCTCCGCACAGCCATAGCGTTGATGAAGAAGTATAATATAAGCCACCTGCCGGTAGTGGATGAGGGCAGGATCATAGGTGTGTTATCCGACGCGGATATAGTAGACGTGGCCGACGAGCTCCTAGAGCTCCTAGAGCACCAGGAGAGCGGTGGAGAAGCCTAGCGGCTACTCTGCAACCCTCTATTCAGCCCCACACCGCACCTGTTCCAGGATCCTCGCCCTATCCTTAGCCCGGCGCCGCGGCTGTTCGGCGCCATTTTATTTAGCCTTAGCGCCAAAATATGATCATAGTGAGGCCTCTTCGTCTCCGGGACTCTTTGGGGATGGGGCTAGGCTAAAGGC
>JALVHX010000133.1 GCA_027028805.1 Desulfurococcales archaeon
CGAGGGATAAGGACTTTGAAGGGCTGAGGGAGCTCGGGCTTAGGCTACAGTTGATAGAGTAGTAGAGCTGGCTATCCTGCCGCTTCCCTCTCTCCGCCCCCTGCTGGGCGTGTTTTTGTGTGGCCGTGGCGTGTGGTGGGTGTTTTTGTTTATGTTTTATTGGGGTTTTTGTTCCCACTATGTTTATTAGGAGTCCATAGGTATAGTTTATTTCCTCGAGACAGTGATTGATGGGTTTGTTGAGGGGGTTGCTGGGCGTTGGCTCTGGAGGTTGTGGATCTAGTGGTCGAGGTCGATGGGGGCAAGCGTGTGCTTGACGGTGTCTCGCTACGGCTCGGCGGCGGAGAGCTCGTCGTCGTGATGGGGCCTAATGGTAGCGGCAAGACCAGCCTCGCCTACACGATCATGGGCCACCCCGACTACAGGGTTGTGGGGGGCCGCGTCCTGCTGGACGGCGAGGACATCACCGATCTCTCTCCCGGCGAGAGGGGGCTTAGGGGCCTCTTCCTCCTGTTCCAGGATCCCGTGGAGATACCCGGTGTGACCCTCCACAGCCTGTTGACGGCGGCTCTCAACAAGAGGATGGGGACAGGTGACTTGACCAGCCCTGTCCCGGGCCTCAGGGATAAGCTGGCCGCGCTCGCCGAGATCATGGGGCTGAGCAGGGAGCACGTTGACAGGGATCTCTATGTATCGTGGAGCGGCGGCGAGAAGAAGAGGGGGGAGCTGTTGCAGGCCCGGATGCTGAGGCCCCGCTACGTCTTGATGGATGAACCGGACAGCGGGCTCGACGTGGACGGGGTTAGGATGGTCGCGGATACTATAAAGGAGTTCCTGGGCTCCGGCACAGGGGTCTTGTTGATAACCCATTATCCCCGCGTCCTAGAATACGTGGCTCCGTCGAGGGTGATAGTATTGTATAGGGGCAGGGTTGTCGCCAGGGACGGCATGGAGCTTGTTGAGAAGATAAACAGGGAGGGGTATAGGTGGCTGGGTGAGCGGGATGAGCGGGCCGGCTGAGCTCTCCGCCGTCCTCGGGGGCGGGGAAGAGTATCTCGAGCCCATATATTACCGGGGAGAGGTGGAGCTCAGGGGGAGGATAACGAGGGACATAGTGGAGGAGATCTCGAGGGTTAAGCGGGAGCCCGACTGGATGAGGAGGCTGAGGCTCAGGGCCCTGGAGCTGTTCGAGAAGCTACCCATGCCCCGGTGGATCTATGGCCTCGAGACAATAGACCTGGAGGAGATCTCAACCCTCTACCTCCGCCCAGTCGAGAAGCCCGCGTCCAGCTGGGACGAGTTGCCGAGCGAGATAAGGAGCATATATGAGAGGCTCGGGCTCCCGGAGGCGTATGCCCGCTACCTGGCAGGCCTCACCACTGTGCTCGACAGCGAGACGGTCTATGCCTCCGCCAAGGAGATGCTGAGGAAGCTGGGCGTAATAATGCTCCCCATGGAGGAGGCTGTGAGACGCTACCCTGATCTCGTGAAAAAGTATTTCGGGAGAATATATGGCTTGGGCGAGCACAAGTTCTCCGCCCTCCACTACGCCCTCTGGAGCGGGGGCGTCTTCGTCTATGTCCCGAGAGGTGTGAAGGTGCCTTATCCCGTGGAGGCCTTCTTCTATGTCGGCCGGGAGCTGGAGGGCCAGTTCGAGCACACCCTGGTCGTGGCTGACGAGGGATCCGAGATAACGTTTATCGAGGGGTGTAGCGCGCCGCGCTTCAAGCGCTACAGCTTCCACGACGGCATGGTGGAGCTCTACGCCCATAGGCGGGCGAGGATCAGCTTCATAACCGTGCAGAACTGGAGCAGGAACATAGTTAACTTCAACAACAAGAGGGGGATAGCTGAGGACTATGCGTATATAGAGTGGCTCGAGGGGAGCATCGGGAGCAGGTACACGGTAACCTATCCCTCAACGATACTCAGGGGCCGCGGAAGCTCCACAACGAGCCTCGTAGTGGGGATAGCGAACGGCCCCTACATCAAGGACACCGGCTCCAAGGTAGTGCACGCCGCCCCCGAGACCAGGAGCAGGATAGTCTCCAAGAGCATAAGTAGCCGGGGAGGAGTAAACATCTACCGCGGCATGGTTCAGGTCAACAAGGGGGCCCGGGGAGCCAGGAGCCATGTGCAGTGCGACAGCCTAATACTCGACGAGAAGAGCAAGGCCTACACCTACCCGGTCATCCATATCATGGAGCCCTCCGCGGAGGTTGGCCACGAGGCCACGACGGGCAGGATAAACCCGGAGCAACTATTCTATCTCGAGACCCGGGGGCTGAGCAGTGAGGAGGCGAAGAGCATGATCGTCCTCGGATACATCAGGGACATCCTCCGGGGCCTGCCATTGGAGTATGTCGCGATGCTCAGCAGGGTTATACAGCTAGAGTTCGAGAGATACGGGGGTGTAGGCTAGCAATGGTTGATCGCTCAGGGCTCGAGGCGTTGCTGAAGCTCCTCGACCAGCCCTACCAGCCCTACGGCGACTCCCCCACCATAAAGAGCTACACCGACTGGAGCCTATACGACAAGTATCTACGCCTGGTGGCGGAGAACCCGTGGGAGGCCGGGGAGGCGGAGACGAGGATCGAGGGCGCGGCCGTGGAGGAGGACGCGAGGCCCCTGGGGCTGATGAGGGGGAGGGAGAAGCTGGCCGACATCCACTACGCGTTGGCCGATAGAGCCTATCTGCTGAGGCTACGCGGGGGAGAAGCCGTTGCCGAGGCCCGGCCGCGGATCACTGTCTCTGCCCACCATCTGGCCGCCTATATCGAGGGCGATGGGAACGGGCTACGCCACACCGTGCGCGGCGGGGAACACTATTTATCAGCCATGCTCGAGGCGAGGCTGGGGGACGGGGCGTCGCTCGACCTCTTCATAGATCTCCGGGGAGGCCGCGGCCCCCTCTACTACGCCGCCGCAGTTGTTCTGGGGGACGGGGCCGAGCTCAACATAGCCTATCTGGCCAGGCCCGGCGGGATGACGCGGGCCACGATACTGGTATACGGCGCGGGCCGCGGAGCCCGGATATATGCTAGGGGCGTGGCCGTGGCCGGCGGCAAGGAGAGGCTCGACAACGTGGCCGACATAGTGCTGGGGGGCCCGGGCTCCACAGCCTACTTCTCCTTCACAGGCGCCCAGACAGGGGAGTCCGTGGTGGCTCAGAGGGGTGTGGGGAAGACGCTGGCCGGCTCAGACGGCGCATCCATCGAGTATTATAGCGAGAGCCTGTTGCTGAGCAACGAGGCCCGGTTCTACGCCCAGCCCCGCCTAGAGATAGAGCATGGGCTCGTGGAGGCGGCCAGGCACGCCGCCCGTAGCCTCCAGACCCTGCCAAGCCAGCTATTCTATCTCGAGACCCGGGGCCTCGGCGAGGACGAGGCCAGGTATCTTGTGACAAGGGGGTTCCTTGTACAGGGGCTGAGGGGCCGCTATAGAGAAGCTATAGCCGGGGCCATAGACGAGTATCTGGGAGAGCTGGGGCTACGGCCTTGGCCGAGAAGATAGGCGTGTTAAGGATACGCGTAGAGGGCCGGGGATGCGGGAGCTGTGTAGCCCCCGTAAAGGCCCATTTACTGAGGATCCCCGGCGTGCGCGGCGTACACGTGGTGGGCTACAACGTCTACGTGTTCCTGGACCCCGCGGCCAGCCCCGAGAACATACTCGGCCACCCGGCCCTCCGCCTCTACTATAGGGTCAGGGATCACGAGTACATGGTGATGGATAGAGAGGAGGCTCTCAGCCTGGTCCGTCCCAGATACATCTTTACTCTATAGCCGCCGCTCCCCCCCTCCCCCCTTCTCCCAGTCTCTCCCCGGGGGGTGCTGGATGCGGCTCTAGACAATAGGATGCCTGTTGCAAG
>JALVHX010000134.1:0-326 GCA_027028805.1 Desulfurococcales archaeon
GTATTCTATTAATATGAAGTCGCCGTCCTCCACCACGCCACACCTCATGACGCAGCCTTTTTATCTATATTATTTATTATGCGTCAGCCTTCTCTCCTTAAGGCATCTATACTTGTAGTTAATATAGTTAATAAGTCGATTGGGCCGTATACGCGTGAGCCTATAGAATGGTGGACCGGCCGGGATTTGAACCCGGGGCCTCCGCCTTTCCCGACCAGGCCTTCCCTCTAGAGGGGTTTGCAAGGGCGGCGCTCTTCCGAGCTGAGCTACCGGCCCATGTGCTGCTCTATATAATTGGGTGATACAGGTACCCCTTATATTTATTG
>JALVHX010000134.1:336-3864 GCA_027028805.1 Desulfurococcales archaeon
GTCTCAGCTCCTGCGCGCCTCCTAATGGGGACATGGAGGGTTCTTTGAATATAGTATCCTTGGTTAAGGATCCAAAACCGCTGACACTATGGCAGGCGAGGCGTGTTAAAGGAGCAGTATACCGAGCGATGTTAACGTATCCTGATCCTGTTGACCTTTTTGTTCTGCCATCTATATCTTCTTATACGTTTACTCCTGCCGTAGCCGCATGCCGCACAGTATCCCTTAGCCACATTATAGCTGTGTCTGCCGCAGCGGGGGCATCTTATATGGGTCTTGCTTCTCCCGTGTTTTCCCATGCTGGGTGTACCTTTACCCATACCAAGACACCTCCGGTATTCAATGGCGTAACGGGTTATGAGACAGGTGTGGGGCTTATGAGTACAACAGTGTCTCCTCGTATAACTATTGTTCCGAGACGTCTCGTCGTACCGTCCTCGAGGATCTCCTCCGCTTCCTCTAGTACAATGTTCAGGTGCTGATCATAGCTTCTAAGCCTGCCCCTAACCCCCCGTGTCCCGCGGAGCTTTATCAGTACAAGGCTTCCCAGGTTCTCCTGCAGTATCTTGTGCGCGGTCTCGACCATATCCCAGCACCCTGTTGGGCTTCACTGCTCCCATAGAGAGATACCGTTGTTCCCCCCGTGTGCATCCTTAACGTGTATCGGTACGCCATATTTATTTCCTTTTCCCCATAACACCCATAACAAGCCTAGCCGAGACATGGGAACACTCAGCATCCATGGAGGCGTATACTGGGTTGAAGAGATACTTTATATCTAAGAAGGAGGCCAGGGCCCTGAGGAACAGGGCCCAGGAGGTTTATCCATGGCTTGAGCTCCGCTTTAAACGCGTAGAGGTTATCGAGGATCGGTGGGGCCGCATATATATTGTCGACGGCGAGCCCGTTCTCCTAGAGAGGGATGATCGACTAATACCCCTGCTCACGTATCTTCTGCGACATCCGGGCGTCTATGAGAAAATGCCTGTCATAATAATAGACATGGGAGCCGTGAAAGCAATGACGCGAGGAGCAGATCTAATGGTTCCCGGTGTACGAGGGATAAGGGGTGTTTTTCGCCAAGGGGACATCGTTGTGGCTGTAGACGAGAAGTATGGGAAGCCTGTCATGGTCGGCGAGGCCCTGATAGCCTCGGAGGATGTCCTCAGCGGCTCTGTTAAGCGCGGGAAGATGGTCAAGAACCTGCACCACATAGGAGATGATGCGTGGCGGCTAGCAGCATCACTCTAGACACCCCTCTGTTTCCACTGGAGAACCAGTTAAACCATGCGCAGAGAATCCAGTAGGCCGGCGCGCACCCCTTTATTTCCACTGGAGCCCAGCATCATGGGGTATGGGAGGATATGCTTCGTCTCCACGCGTTGCTGAAAACTGGGGTGCCAGGACCCTCACACCCCATTGTTTCTTATGGAGATAATATTGTTTATTTCTGATAACGATTACTTTAATGGGTTTGTATAAACCGGTTATTGATATACAAACTATTTCATAGCATCTAGAACAAGCCCTATCTACAAAGACTCCATAAGAAAAGCCGGGGTGCGGGGGCCACGCAAAATGATTCAGGAGAAACCCCTATAGACAATGTTGCCTCCCTGGCATATGTCTACAAAACAATTACAGGGAGAGCTGAGGCCGGAGTCTTTTTGCATGGCCTGGCTAGATGAGGCCACCCCTCCATTTCCACTGGAGCCGGGTTTCGTCGCATCCCTGGCCAGGCTATATCCGCTGGACGAGATAGCTATAAGCGGGGTAATTAAAGAAACCAGGTATAGGGCGCGGCCAGGCTGCCGCCCACGGGGCAGCAGGCCCTGAGGAAACTCCGCACTCCCCGCGGAGCCACGGCCCCGCTAGGGGCGCGGCCAGCAGCCGCGGCTCCGGCACAGAAACGGCACGGCCGCCGCCGGATGTCTATGATGCGGCGCGGGCTCCTCGGCGACGAGGGGCCGGTAACCCGCAGATGTATGGCGGCGGATGCGTTGAAACGGCCGGTCCCGTGGGGAGCAAGGCCCCGTCGAAGAGCCCCTGTGAGGCTCCGCGCGAGGGGAGAGGGGCCGCTTAGTCGAATGCGGCTATACAGAATGCGGGTTATAGCCTGGCCGCGCCCTTGGCTTGTTCTGGTTGGCTAGTATAGTGTTTCAAATGATCCTCGAGCCGTTTTCTGTTTAGCTCGAGGAATACTGGGCCCCATTTATATATAGAGAGGAGGTCTTCGGCTCTCTCGCGGCATCCCAGTATATAGAGAGCGGCTGCGACAGCCTCTATGCTGCTTAGCCTATATGGCTTGCCATAGTTCACGGGGTTCGCCGCCACGAGGACGGGAAGTCTCCGGTGGAGGCCCCGTATTCCACGGAATCGTCTCTCACTAAGCTTCTTCCATGAGGCGTCTAGTACAACTATACCGTGCCTGGCCGCGTCCTTTAGGTCGTTCATTGATAATTCTCTACGCGCATATGGATTTAGTATAATTGGTGAACCGTGTATGCGTCGCGGATTAATTATTCTCGCATAGCCTAGTCTAACCATTTTAGCAGCCGTGTTCTTTGCGGGATCGTCTTCTTTCTTGTATATGACGAGAATCCTAATGGAGCCGCATAGGTCTGGCTGATCCATATGTCCTCCCTCCAAGATGGCGCCGGTATGAGCCCGCGGTGATCTATTTATGGGCTCTATGCATGATATGTCGTCGGATAAGTATTGTTATAGCGTCATCAGAGTCTTCATTAGTGTTTAATCTGCTCTGTTCCCATTATAGTTGTCGAGTTATTGGGTATGGTTAGGGGAGGAACCGTCTATGCGTCGCGGTGCTCTATGGCTGCTGGCTACGCTGGCGTCTGCCTATACAGCATCGCTTGTTAAGATCATGGGTGCTGTGCTCTATGGTTCTAGAGCTCTCTATATCGATGGCTTGACGAGCGCGGCGAACATGGTTGCGGCAGCGGCCGGCGTATATTATGCATATATCTCGCGGCGTCCACCAGATCTTGATCACCATTATGGCCATGTGCGGCTGGGCTATGGCGCGATCATGGTTGCGGTCGCGGCGTATAGTTTTGTGGCTGGTGTAGGGGTTTCCGAGCTAATGGTTGTTGAGCCGTATAGTGTTTCTTATGGAAGTGTGTATGCGGCTGTCGCGGGGACGCTGCTTTATGTGGTGGCAATATATTCTGCTAGGAGGGCTTCGGGCTTCCTCCGGGCGTACAGTGTTTTTACCTGGAGCGAGGTTCTTGAAGGCGTTGTTGTGGCTGTTTCAGCTTATATGGGGATTACCGTTAGCTATATAATAGATTATGGGGGCGCTGTCGTTATACTATCCTATATATTCTATGAGATCATGCGCGAGATCCGGGATCTTATAGTAGAGCTTAGCGATACAGCTCCCCCGCACACGGTGTATGTTGAGATCAAGGAGTTGCTCCGCGAAAACGGGCTCATTCCGCTAGGCCTTAGGCTCCGCGTAGTGTCTCCTGGCATTATTCACGGGGACGCCTTGGTGAAGGCATCCAG
>JALVHX010000135.1 GCA_027028805.1 Desulfurococcales archaeon
GAGCTTCATAGCATACCTGGTGCTCTACCCACTGTTCAGCCGTGAGCGCGTCACGCTCGAGTTCCTCAAGGAGAACATGCTGATAGTCGTGCTATCAATGATATTCGTGACCGCCGCCCCCAAGTACCTGGTGGTGCTGGGCTTCTATCCCCCGAGGCCCTCCGTGGGGCTCCTCTACCTGGCCGCCTTCATAATGCCGTTGTTCTACTACCTGTTCCAGGAGGCTGAGAGAGACAAGCGCTACCCACTGTTCCTCCGCCGGGTGGTCAGGAAGCTGGGCGTCAAGACAGCGTATTTCACGCTACTGGTCGTGGTGGGGATAGCGGGCGTGGCCGCTATAGCTGTTGGCGCCGTATCGTTCTCGCCGCGCTACGTCTGGGCCCTGGGGCTCAGGGGCATCATAAAGGTTCCGCCGATAGTTGAGAGCGTTGAGGAGCACCAGCCCGCGCTCGCCGCCAACGGGCTCCTAGGGGTTCTGAATACCTGGGGAGGCATGCTCCACCCGTTGTTCTTCGCCTCGGGGCTCGCCGCCGCGCTTCTAGGCATAGTATACCTGTTGTACATAGATAGGGAGGACCGGCTGTACCTGGCGATAGCGTTCGCGCTCGCCTTCTACGCCTACATGAACGTGACCTACTTCGAGGCGTCCGCGGCATCGTATGGTATCCTTGTAGCCGCGCTGTTCACATGGTGGCTTGCAAAGAAGTTCCTGCCCACCCGCGTAGAGCTTGCTAGGAGGAAGAAGGGTATCGTGACCGCCAGGTATAAGGCGAGCTACCGCGCATTGTTCGCCGTCTACTTTATACTGATAATGGTGAACCTCGCCTACAGCGGCTACGTGTTGATCGAGCAACACGGCAGGATGATCCCAAGCATAGCGGCGGGAGGCGCCCCTATCACGGACCGCAACGATGCATGGTACAAGTTGATCGATTTCATCAAGAAGAACACCAGCAAGGACGCGCTCATAGTGACGTGGTGGGACTACGGCTACTGGGTGTCCGTGCTAACCGGCAGGAGGACGCTGGCGGACGGCGCCACCCTGAACTCCACCCAGATATCTATACTAGGGAGGATACTCACAGCCAAAAACGAGACCGAGGCCCTGGAGCTCCTGAGGGAGCTGGACGCGCCGGTCAACGATACATATATCCTCGTCTACGACGTGTTCTACTACCACCCCAGCGCCGCCGTCTCGGCCGCCCTACACGTCAACCTCAACACCGAGTACGCGATGTGGCCGGCCAACCCCTGCCGCTTCATGGTGGGCCTCGTGGATATACCTAAGAGCATATGGATGATAAGGATAGGGAGAAGGGATCTAGGCGACTACTTCTACCTATACCACGACCGCATGAACGCGTTCAACAGCCTCTACGGGTGCCGCAACCTGGAATACGTTATATCGCCCCGCTTCGACGACCCCGACAACGAGGGATTGATCTACAAGATAATGGTTCACGGAGTATGGTCGATAAAGAACTACTACGGCCACACCTACGGCTTCGTGTGGCCAACCGGCGACGTCCAGAAAGAGCCCGTCGACAACGTGTTCAAACAAGTCCAGCGTAGCCTCGGGGTCAAATACATGGTAGAGGTCAACAACGTCAAGGTCGTGAACCCGCCGGCGCTGAAGCATTTCAAGCCATACTATATAGTGGTGGAGCCGTTCTACAACTACCGCGGAATAGCAGTAGTCATATTCCTATACAAAGTGGTTTTCTAACCCAGAAACACCTTCACCCCCAACCCATGGCCCCTTTTATTTATAAAGCATACACCGGGACAACTGTTCACTGAAAAAGCTCGCTGAGAACCGTTTCGGCCTGCCCATTATCGTGTCCCATCGAGGTATGTGAGCCTTGATCTTTAGGAGAAAAAGGGATCCGGTGAAGGCGGCTGTCAGAGCGATCTATGTGTTGAGGAGCGCGTCCCGCAAGCTGGAGGCTCTGGAGGCCAGGATCGAGGCGAGGAGGGAGCAACTCCTCAACATGGCCGTTGAGCTTGATAGGAGGGGGGAGAAGTATCTGGCCCGGAGATACGTGGAGGAGGCTGAGAGGCTACGCCCGATAGCCCATAGGATAATGGTTCTCCGCTACGTCCTGGAGAGGCTCGAGCTGGGCCTGGAGACTATAGTTGAGATGAGGGCGTTTAGTAGGGAGATGAAGGGTGTTCTCGAGGTCGTGGGCGTGTTGAAGAAGATCCCTGAGACAACTATGCCTGAGCTTGCGCTCATGGTTAACGAGGTCGAGGCAAGTGTCCGTGAGGCTATGGCGGCCGGCGAGGCCTCCGGGGGAGTGGAGGCCGGCTACGTGCCTCCCAGTAGCGCGGAGGTTGAGAAGATACTGAGCGAGGCGAGGGCTGTTGCCGAGAAGGAGCTCGTGGAGAGCCTCGAGGCGCCTGCCGGCGGGGGCCGCGGGCGCTCCTAGAGCTTTATCGTGTAGCGTCTCTCCTCCCTGATATAGACTAGCCTGACACCGTTCTCTTCTAGACAGCTCCTTATCCTCGGCGGTATCCTGCCCACTATATCCGGCGGCGCTATTATCATTATCCACGCATACCTATCCCTCTCTATCATGGCCGCCCCTATGCTGTAGGCCAGCCTCTTGAGCTGGGTATACTTGTCGCCGGCCGGGTCAACTATCCATACCCCGATCCTCCTCTCGCCCTCATAGGCCACGAGATCAGGGGCCAGGGGGCGGCGCCTATACCTCTTCTCCTCCACGCCATACCCTTTCTCCCGGAGAGAGGCGACAACCTGCTCCACGACCTGCCTCCTCGATACAGGCCTCTCGCCTCCCTCGAGATACTGTTCCAGGGGACCATGTATCTCGGGGTCGTATAGGGTGTATCTCCCCCTACCTATCCTGAAGAGGAAAAGCTTCTCGGGATCCCTGTATCTATCCTTGCTGTTCCCGTTAACGGTGACGAGATCAACCTCGAAGTCCAGGCTACTCTCGCTACGCTCGGGGTCAACATGCTTCTTAGCATACATTATAAGCTCCTTCCGCGTAAACGACGCCTTCCCCTGCTCCATAAGCTTCATAGCCGCCTTCTTCAACACCATCCAGGTAGGCTCCTTATACTCCTCGGACAACCCTGACCAGCCCCCCTTTATCGATACAGGTTTCAGGGCCAGGTGTACGCGTGGAAGCCAGGCGATGCATGAGAAGAGGCCTGTGGATAAACGGCCTCTCCCACCATACCGTTTATCGATATGCTATCTAATATTGATTATCCCTGATGGGGGATAAGGGGGGTAATAGTGGGGGGTTATGCCATGGCTCCTGCATAATGGCTTGTGCCTGGCTACGATGCGTCGGGGCTTGCTTGGAGAGACTGGTTGTTAGAGGTAGCGGTTGTTTATCCTCATCATCTGGGATGGCTTCACGATCCTCTTCTTCATGAGCTCGAGCAGTCCTTTCCTGATGAGCTCCACGATCCCTGTGTCGTCTAGTATGTTGTATTTCCTGAGAACCCTGTCGAGCGTGTCGTCTGGTATCTTCATGGTCTTCTCGACGAGGTGTTTTACGCCGGGGAACTCGTCTATTTTGCCATAGCCTTTTATCGGCGTGTATATTGAGAGGGGGGCGTATACTGTTCTCCTGGACTCTTCCTCGATACTAGTGTATTCAGCCAGTATGAAGGGTATATGGTAGTATCCCGGCCCCCTGGGGGGCATGGGGATATAGGCCTCGTCGGGCATTATGTGTTCCTCGAGATACTTCTCGTCAACCCTTATCCTCTTCGCCCGGGCCTCGTATCCCGGTAGCCTCCTTATCCCGGACTCGTGGATCAGTATCGCTATGTCGGCGAGCACGCCTATGTTCTCTATAACCATGTCTATCGGCTCCCCTGCGCCGCCCCTGATCCAGCCGCCGGCGTCTAATACCAGGCACTGGCGCAGGAGACACGCCACGTATAGGGGATAGTAGAGGAGGGCCAGCGACGACACCTTCTCTACAGGCCTCTTCAGTAACCCTTTTACGCGGGAGTGCTTGTCCGCGTACACCAGGATAGCTGTTATCGTCTCATGCTCGCCGGGGGCCACGTAGCCTTTGGGGCTCTTCTCGTAGACTGGCCACGCATAGTATCTCCTAGCCATAACGCTTTCTTCCCTCCACGCGGCGGCGCGGCGCATACATCATCTATGATGGGTGAAGGGGGACATGGACTCTGTATCTTTGTAGAGCACAATTATGTGTTGGAGAAAATATATTCTATTCGCCGCGGATCCCCGGGGCAGGGTTTGTGAGGTAAACCCTCACAGCCTCGCCCTTCTCGTATCCCTCAACCCCCTCCGGCACAACTATGTATCCATTAGTAGATGTCAGGCTCGAGAGGAGCCCGCTCCCCTTGACACTGAACGGTGTCGCACATATCATGCCGCCGCATGGCTCGACGCGTACGCGTACATAGCTCGTATAGCCCACGGGGTTCGGCAGGCGCCTTGTGAGAACAGCCTCTATGCTTGGCTCCGGCATAGGCTCGACGCCGAGGAGCCCGTGGAGCACCGGCTCCACAACGGCCTTGAAGCCCGTCCACGCCGCCACCGGGTAGCCGCTCAGGATGAACACCGGCTTATCACCTATAATGGCTAGGCTGGTGGGCTTCCCCGGCCTAAGCGCTACTCCCCGGAAAACCCATCGGCCCCCAAGCATGTCTATCGCGTCGGGGACAACGTCTCTTCCCCCGAGGCTTGTGCCGCCGGTCGTTATGGCGAAGTCGTCTTCCCGGAGACTCTTCTCGATGACTCTGGCCAGCTTCTCCGCGTCATCGCCCACTATTCCATGGTACCTGGGCTCCGCCACACCAGTCTCGCGGAGAAGCCCGAGCACCATGTATCCCGTGGAGTTGTATATGCCGCCGCCCGGCTCCCCGGGCTCGACGAGCTCGCTCCCGGTGACTATGACGCCGGCCATAAGCCTCCTGTATACGCGTATGCTCGCATAGCCCTGGGAGGCCAGGGCCGCGGCGTGCCATGGCCTCACAACGGTCTTCTCCCCTAGTATAATGTCTCCGGCCGAGTAGTCCTCGCCCCTCCTAGACACGTTGCCGTAGCGGGGCACAGGCCTATATATCTCGACGAAGCCATCCCGCCTACCCGTGTCCTCGTACATAACCACCGCGTCCGCTCCCCGAGGCATCTCGGCCCCGGTATAGATCTCACAGCACGTGCCCGGCTCCACAACACACCGGGGCTCCTCGCCCGCCTCAACCCTCCCCACAAGCCTCAATACAACAGGATTCGTAGAGGACGCGCCCAGCGTGTCAGCGCTCCTAACAGCGTACCCGTCCACAGCGCTCCTATCCATAGGCGGCGAATCCACCCGAGCCCTATAGGTGGCGGCGGAAACCCTGCCCACAGCATCCACCAGCCCAGCCTCCTCAACACCCGGAAAAACAAGCGAAACCGAGCCAAGGGCCCTACGCCTAGCCTCCCACACACTAACAAGCTCCCCGAAAACCCTCCCCATAACACATCCACCGCCCAAAAACACACCGCACATTTAACGCCACGAACAATTATAGACAAAGACCAACCTATAAACACGAAGCCACCACACACCACGGCCCAGGCAACGACCCGGCATTACTACTATAAATACACCTAAAATACAAGGGGATCACTCTGCCCCAGGGATAACGCACCAAGAACTCGTTACCCACACCTATGCATTCCGGGAACCAATAAATTCCCTGAGACAATCAACAACCCTGCCGGTAACCTCTTCCATATCAATAACAAGTAACAATATATCCAGATCATTGTATTTACGAATAATTTTTCTAATTTTTGTGATATTTGTTTTTGGTAGCATGGTATCTGCTTCCAATTCTTTTTCTGTTACTACATGGTTCTCTTGTATTCTTTAAGTATAATAGATGTATAAGAACATTACTATCCCTCAAAGTTTAGACTCAAACAAAGTATCTATAGATAAAGGGCTTGTGTTTCTCGGCGTGTTGTATGGTTAGTGATTTCCTGGGTATTGATTTTGTGTATTCGTATGTATGTGTATGTATTGGTGGTTAGATTGTTTTATTAACATGTGTGTGTACGGGTATTCTTAAAGGAACTACTTGTTACCCGTCTAGAACGGGGGTGCTTAGCTCTTGTATAAGTATAGGGTGTTGTTTATCGATGTCGGGCGCCGGGGCTATGATGTCGAGGAGTATGGTATAGATTCTGTTGCCGGTCCCCTGGAGCTCGGGCTTCTCGTGCACATGGAGAGGCTTAGGACGTATAATAAGCCGGTCTACAGCCCCGATAACGCTGTTGTAGTCGGCAGGGGCTTGTTCTCTGGGACCGGGCTGTATGGATCCAATAGGTTCACCGTGGTGTTCAGGAGCCCTATAACCCGGGGTCTCCACGCCGCCTCTATGGGTGGGGCGGCCTACCAGTTCAGGGTCAACGCCGACGCGTTCGTGATAACGGGTAGGAGCGAGCGGCCGCTCGTCGTCAAGATCTGGGATACGGGGGATGGTGAGCCACAGGTAGACTTCATGGAGATCGATGGGCTGGAGGAGATATGGAGAGGGTATAAGGGATACAGGGGGGTGTACGCGCTACAGGAGTGGCTGAGCGAGAACCTCCCAGAGATATACGTGGACATGGCCGGAAGAAGCATATTGACGGGCCCCGCATCCCGCTACACGAGCATAGGCGCACTGGCCTCGATAACACTGGTCAAGGGGAGAATGGATCCCGGGAGCGAGGAGTACGCGGCCCGCGGGGGCCCGGGAAGCGTGTTGCTCAGAGCACACGGCGTGGCGGCCATAGCCTATGGGGGGAGATACGATGTCAGGAGGAACAGGCCCAGAGAACTCAGTGATCCAAGGAAGATAAACGCGTTGTTCCTAGAGCTCGCGGGAGAGCCCTACGCCACCCTAGTGATAAAGGCGGGGACTAAATACAGGTACAACCCCAAGCTCGGCACCGGGGGGACGCTCGGAGGCAACTATCCCAGCCTCAAGATAGCGACACCCATGTTCAACTGGAACATGATCTATGAGCCCCCCGAGGTCAGGGCGAGGCTACACGACATGATCATGAAGCATATATGGGAGCCCTTCAACAAGGAGGCGATCATGACGAAGAGCTGGAAAACCTGTGGAGAACCCTGCCCAATAGCCTGCAAGAAGGTCAGGCTCGGCCGATACAAGAGCGACTACGAGCCCTATGAGGGCATGGGGCCCCAGATAGGCGTCTTCGACATACACGAGTCCCAGCGCGTGGTGGAGCTCGTCGACTCCTACGGCTTCGACGCGATAGAGGCCGGCAACCTGGTGGCCTGGATATTTGATCTCGTCGACAAGGGCCTCCTCCACCCAAGCGAGGTAGGGCTACCCGACAAGCCCTATTTCACGCCGAGAGACCACCGCCTAGAGTACAGCCGGCACAACGCCAGGCTGGCCGCGGAGATCATAGAGAACATGGCGTGGGGCCGCCAGCCGATCCTCAGGCTTATAGCCGAGAAGGGCCTACGCGCCGCCGCCAAGATACTGGACATACTATACAAGGAGAGAACCGAGAGCCTTGGCATAAAGTTCGAGGACCTAGCCGTCTACGCGGTCTTCGGCGAAGAAGGCCATATAACCCCCAACTACTACTGGACACCCGGCATGGTGGCGCCCCTCCCTGTCCTGGGGAGATACTGGACACTCTACAGCGGGGGATTCGCGGAGCCCGAGGAGTGGGCGGAGAAGAGCTATCACAGAGCGGTAAGGGAGATATGGAGCGACAACGGCGGCTTCTGCAGGTTCCACAGGAAATGGGTCGAGAAATACATAGACAAGCTCTACGAGAAGTTCTACGGGATCAAGGAGCTGGACAAGCGCTACGCAAAGCTCTACCGCCGCATAGCACTATACCAGGAGATGGCGGGCGCGTCGCCACAGCCATGGGATAGCGAGAAAATAGTCGACTTCATGGCGTCGGCCGCCCGCGAGTACGGAGACGAGAAATGGGCGGAGAAGTTCAGGCAGAACAAGTGGGAGGCCGCCATGGAGTGGTGGAGCAGGTTCTACGAGAAGATACGGGAGCTCCACGCGGCCGCGGCCGGGGAGCAGGAGGATAACGTAAACGTCTGAGGACGATGCGGAGAGGCGTCGGGGACAATGCTATAGACGGATCTTTATATTAGGCCTCCTGCCCGGATGCCACATGTTTTTCTCCAGAAGCTCCCTCCTTATACTCTCAGCCAGGTTATATACGCCTCCGCTGTGCTCCAGGTAGCCCTGCTCCACAAGCCTGTCCAGCGCATGCGTCACATGATACTCTATTATCACGTCATCTATCTCGGGGACGAGCTCCGGGTCCTTGAGCCTCTTAACCTCCTCCCTTATATCGATCACAGCTATGATCTCTCCCACGCTTATATGTGTCAAGAAATACTTCATGATCAATCTCTCAAGCTTCCCCAGCTTCTCTATGTCGCGGAGACTCCTAGTAGGCCTCTCATACGCCACCGCTACAGCATCCCTCCACGCGGACTAGTAGTACCATGTATTATAGTGGCGGTGCTCCCTGATATACTGCTTCGCCGCGTTAGCCCTGCACACCATGCGGAACATGCAGTCACCGCACCGCGGCTCCCCGTCCCTGATACATATGGTGCGGCCATGGATCCATAGGTGATCATCGAGCAACGTCGGCGGCACACCGCTCTCCCGGGCCAGGAGCCTATAGGCTCTCCGAGCCGCCAGCCTTATAGCCGTATCCGTTTCCCTGTCAACCTCGACCCATTCCTCTATAAGCCTCCTGGTCTCCCCCACGGGCTCTATTATCCCGAGACGCAGGGCTATTCTAACTAGATGGTTATCTACGGGCACATCAATGTTCTCCGGATCCCTTGGCTGGTAGAGGCCGCGGCCCACAATGAATTTTATGAAGAGAAAACTCTTCTTCTCCACGGGATCCTCGTAGGCCCTGAAAACCCTCAGTAGATCAAGGAGACCCGGGCCCGGCCACCTCCTTATCCAGCCACCGCTCCTCTCGAGAACCACGCCGACCCTGCCATCGTACAGCTTCTCCAGCTTGAAACCTATGTCGCGGAGAAGCATAACCCTTATCTCGGGGTCGGGGATAGAGGCGCCATCTATCTCGAAGCGGCTCCTGAACCCGTCTATGGTGAGGGAGGCTAGCCTGGCGGGGCTATAGAACCCCGGATCCTCTAGGAACGTTTTTGCGCCGAGACGGTAGAGGAGATCGGCTCCATGGTAGCAACCATCGGGTAGGCAGGCCTCGTATCTCCTGCCGGGCCTGCTGAGCCTATGGTCAAGGGCCACCATGACGAGGAAGTACCTGAGAACATCCTCCCTCCCGGCGCTCCGTGGGGGATAAAACCTCGTGTCAAAGAGATCCAGCGTATTCAGGGAGCCCACACCCTTCTCCCTTAGAACACGCGCCACCTGCTCCACGGCGCCGCCGCGTATAACCACGCCCTCGTCACCGGCCACCACGCATACACCTCCAGGCCGTCCAGCGTCAAGGCAATAGTCTCGGTATATAATGGTACTTTAGCGTTGTCGTCGATGCATATGGGGGGCCGGGGACACATGGTGTTATCCTGTAGATACTTTGTTTAAACCATATACTGGGCGGAGGCAATGTTTTTATACCGTTATTATACTTGAAGAATATAAATAATCAATGTGGCAAAAGAAAGAATACTTGAACCAGGTACTTTGTCGGGGGCCGTTTTATCGGGAACGATAATGTTTTATACGGCTACTGTACTACGGGAACATAATGAATCCATGTTGTAGCAAAAGAATTGGATGAAACGGTACACCACACCCGCCTCGTGTTCGATTAAGCCCTGTATTAACCTGCTTCTCATTACGCAATAATGATGCGGTATAGAATCTCCTCTCATCAGGCCATTAATATAGATCCATGTGTTTTTTCTATTTAGCCGTCTATGTTGTTTTCGCATATCTATTCTCTAGGAACACTACGGATAAGGTTTATAAGGGTTATACTGGTAAACTATAACGATAGAAACTGTATATGGAGGGGATTCACGTGACGAAGGAGGATATATGTAGCATATACGACCTAAGGTTTCTAATGCAAAGAGGCATAGCTCTATCCCCGCCACTCTGGAGAACACTGAAAGCCGTTATACAGCTCAAGAAAGCAACCGCCGAGGACCTGGCAAAGGTGACCGGGAGGCCTAGGACAATCGAGTCCCGCTACCTCGCCGAGCTCAACAGGCTCGGCCTGATCGCTAGGAGGAGGATCAGCAGGAAGGTCTACTACATAGAAGCCGAGACAGCTGTCAAGGAAGCAATAGAGGAGATGGGAGAGATACCCGTGGAGCAACTAGCCCACCAGATAGGGCTCCCGGCAGACATAGTGAGGATCATAGTGAAGAAGCTTAAGAGCAACAAGTAGGACGGTAACACCTGAAGATATAGGGATTCCGCCGCATCTATTTACCCGAATACACTCTTTTATCTACACATAACAAGTTGTTTGCCCGGATAATAGAATTATATGGTGCTTAAAAAACGTTATAGATTATAAATAATTATTTTTAGTTGGTACCACCACGTCTTTCCCTACACTCCTTATACTCTATGATATAGGGCTCCAGGATGTTTGTCTTGACGAAGCCGCTGTATAGTGGTACTTGTTTTATGCCTACCTCGGCGGCTGTGCAACCGTATCTTACCGTTACCTTTATCTCGAGGGGCTCGTTTGGTACACCTAGGTCTATGTATCGGTGGTTGAGAAGGGCTCTTACCGCGAGTATCAACGCCTCTATCATATCCCTTATCAAGCCGCTCCTATTAGAGTATCCCAGAATAGGATAAATATTGTCCAGCTGGGATAGCGTCACCGCGTTTATCTTAAACGACACAGTCTTAGAAGGCCCCGTGTAAAGGGACAGCTC
>JALVHX010000136.1 GCA_027028805.1 Desulfurococcales archaeon
TACTACGTCGGGCTCGAAATACCACTTGAGACTGGGGTTTGTAAAGGCGCCGGGCATGAATCTCCCTACAAACGGCCTGCATCCCACGTAGCTGCAGAACTTTTTCACCGGCTTATGACCGTATTGTCTCACCGAGACGACGGCTATCTTTGAGGCCTCGTATCTGCTTAGGAACCTTGCCGCTATCCTTATGCGTTCATCGATCTTCCTTATATCTAGTATATAGAGTCCATCGTTTCTAACTCTGTAGACGAAGGGCTCCATAAACTTCGTGCATAGATGTGTACCTATGTGCACGCCCGCCATAAGATACTGTTCAAGAGGCACCAGTAGCTCTATACCCCTCCTTCGAGGCCTCTCTTCTCTCGGCTTCTCTTTCTGCTCCACAGGCTGCGCAGGCTTCTCCTCCTTCCTCTCCTCCGGCTCAACCATGTAAAACCACCCCATACTAATCCGGGACCATGATAGATACGTGATACGTTTCCCGGGGCTTCCCGGGGGGCTACGAGACCTTGGGGAACTTGAGTATCTCATAGCTTATCTCGGCGTGGGAGATAAACATTCTCCTACAACAATAACGTTTCACGCCGAGATCGTCCAGCACCTTGCCAGGGTCTTCCCCGGCCTCCACCCTCTTCTTGTACTCCTCCCATAGATGCCCTATGGGGGCTCCGCATGTGAAGCATCGCACGGGGAACATCAAGGCTTCATTCTCACCTATAGCTCTTCTGCCATCTTCTACGGGCACTATACCTCATATATTTCTCGGGCTCCGTACGCCTCGGGTCTCCGCTGAGCATGTATCTATCATAATCATTAAGTATTCGTTTAAGCTCCTCGTTCTCTCCAACGTATGCTAGGAGGCCGCGCGCCAAAGCCGTTCTAACCGCGTCCGCCTGGCTCATCACGCCGCCGCCTTTAACATTGACCTTTATATCGACCCGCTTCCATAGGTCGCCGACTATTACGAGGGGCTCATACATCTTGAGCCTAGCCAGCTCTATGGGCCAGATCTCTAGTGGAACACCGTTTATCCATATTCTACCGCTCCCCGGCTTTATGACTGCTCTCGCTATAGAGGTTTTCCTCTTGCCTGTTGCAATTATTATCTTCGACGCCTGCTCCTTGCTCAAGCCTCTATCCCCCTCCATCCAAGATGCCTACATACCTCTCCCAGGGTAATATAATCCCTTCCAAGCCTTGACGCGTCTGCCTCGCGGAACCTTGTGAACTCCTTGCCCTCGAGCTCGGGGGGAACACCTATGTATACACGCAGTCTTTTGTAGGCGTTTCTCCCCCGAGGCTTATTCATCGGGAGCATGCCGCGCACTGTTCTCTTGAACAGCCTATGCGGGGTCCTGGGCCACCGGAGCCCGTGTCTATAGGGGTTGTGGAGCGTGTTGACCTTCTCGACCAGCTTGTACCCCATTATAACCCGCTTCTTCTCGCCGCTCACAACGGCTTTCTCAGCGTTTACAACCACTACCCTGTATCCCTCGAGAAGCTTTTTCGCGACAATGCTCGCCAACCTGCCCAGTATCTGGTTCTCCGCATCAACATAGAGGATCTTCTGCTCGGACACGACGACTCACCCGGCGGCTCACCCTATTATCTTAACGTTGCTTCCACGCGGGTTTTCCTCGATTAGCGCGAGTATATGGATTGGTTTTCCCCCGGCCGCCCTTATTTTTTCCACCGCCTTTCTCGTGAACCCTATGGCGGCCACAGTGACGGGGTGATCAAGTGTTCCGGCGCCGAGAACCTTGCCTGGCACGACAACGATGTCGCCGCTCTCAGTGTACCTGTTTATCCTGCTCACGTTAACAGCCCTTCTCTGTCTCCGAGGCCTCTCCAGCTCCTCCGCGATCCTCCTCCATATCGGGGCCTTGTTTCTATGAGCCGCTTTCTTCAGCGCGTCTATTGTTTTCCGCAAAACAATGTTGGTCGGCCCGGTTCTCCTCACGATACAACACCTTCTTCCCTCAATGCGTTCTCCAGCTCATTTATTTTTTCCTCAAGTATATGCACGGCCTCTAAAAGTATTCTCTTGGGCGGGAGCGCGCCCGTTGACTCTATGGTGAACAAGTACTCGTTTCTTCTCCACTCAACCTTTATGGCGCCAGTGGGGCAGGCGTCTACGCATATGCGGCAGAGGGTGCACTCGAATATCCTTTCATCATCCACAACAACCCTTCCATCCTCTATCTTGAACAGGTTCTTGGGGCATATCTCTATACAGCCACCGCACTCATCGGGAGTGCATTTCTCGGGATCCACGTTGATCTCAGCTATATATCGGTGGTACGCAACCGATACCGGGCTCCATTTAGCGTGCTCCCTTCCCCTCCCTAGACGGGCGTGCGCTTCAAGCCTTATCTCGTGGCCAGGGCCTAGTATGACTAGGGGTATTTTATCGAAAACAGGCTTCACGTCGGGGTCAAGCGGCTTCATGTCGCCCGAGTATACGACTATGTTTTCCCCGCTATTCGGCGGGTTCGACTTCTCTAGGACAAGGGTAGCGAAGCAGTCGCTGCTGAAGAGATCTGATTCGCTGGCTTCCCGGCACGTCTCCGGATCCCTGTATTTCTCGAGAGCCGTCTCGCTGGTTAGGGGCACAAGCCCTATTCTGTGAGCTATGTATTCGTCGTAGAATACGCTCGTGTTTGAGGTCACCACTATCTTGTCAACGGCCATGGTGGGCACGTCGCTTATTACCGTGCGCCTTATAGCGTTCAGCACCTGTAGCCTTATGTCTTTTACATGAAGGGTTACGCGGAAAGGATTCTTCTCCAAAACCTCGATCTCCAAAGCATAGCACCCTTCATGTATCATGGGGCCGGAGGCTTAGACTCTGCGCCCTCTCCTACCGCCCGGCCTCCTAGTGGTGTCATGGGGTATCGGCGTGACATCCTCTATTCTACCTATTATGAAGCCTGCCCTGGCCAGGGCTCTTATGGCTGCCTGGACGCCGGGGCCCGGCGTCTTGGGCCCATGGCCTCCCGGAGCCCTCACCTTTATATGCAGAGCTGTTATCCCCTTATCCATGGCTTCATAGGCGGCCCTGCTGGCGGCGATCATTGCTGCGTAGGGGCTCGGCTTCTCCCTGTCAGCCTTTACAACCATTCCGCCGCTCCACCTGCTAACAGTCTCGGCCCCCGTGAGATCCGTTATATGGACTATCGTGTTGTTTAGGGAGCTATAGATATGGGCTACTCCCCATTTGAGCTCTCTGCCGGCGAACGCCATTTATCCTACACCTCCTCCGCGGCCTGTTTTCTTAACGGGCTCGTTGGGGCGTAGTCTATAAGCTCCTCCTCGTCGCGGGGCACGAGGTATCCGGGGCTTGTAACCCTTCTACCATTGATCGCTATATGCCCGTGGACTATGTATTGGCGGGCCTGGTAGATCGTTCTCGCGAGACCCTTCTTGTATACTATTGTCTGAAGCCTCCTCTCCAGGATATCCTCCGTTGTAAGCGAGAGAACATCGTCGAGGGTCGCGTTCTCGGGTAGGAGCCCCATCTTGTAGAGGCGGCGTAGGAGGGCCTTTTCAGCCTCCTCCCGGATCTCTGCTGGATAAGCTAGGAGGGCTCGGGCCTGGTGCCTGAAGTTTCTGGCTATGGTTTTCGCTATCCAGAGCTCCCTCTTGTTTCTGAGACCATATTGTCCGACAAGCCGCATCTCCTCTATAAGTACCTCTTTTCTCCAAGGATGCCTCGGCCCAACCCACTTCTTCCGGGGCTTCTTTGGATCACCCATGGTTACCCTACCTCCTCTTCTTCTTCACACCAACCGTTATCCCGAGGCGGCCCGTTGTACGTGTTCTCTGGCCGCGCACCTTTAGGCCTAAGGCGTGCCTTATGCCGCGATAGCTCTTGATCTTCTTCTCGCGCTCAATATCCTGTTTAACATAGAACAGGAGCTCCGCGCCCACAAGATGCTTATCCTCACCTGTCTCATAGTCCTTCCTCCTGTTCACGGCCCATGCAGGTATGCCGTAGCTCAGCGGGTTCTTCAACGCCTCCTCGATCTTCTTGATCTCGGAGTCTGTTAGGAAACCTATCCTCTTCTCGGGATCTATTCCCAGGAACCTGAGGAGGCCGTAGGCTGTGTTGATACCGATCCCCTTTATCTCGGCTAAACCATAAGCTGCCTTCAGGGACCCATCTATATCTGTCCCCGCGATCCTCACGATATATCTATATGAGCTGCTCAAACCACCGCATCACCCAACCCTATGCATGATACATGGTTAATCCTACGGCCCAGCGCCTCGAAGCGGGATCCGGGCACCATGTATGGGGCCTGGCTAAGCGTATCCTACAACCCCTAGATAATTAGCCTTATTTATAAACTTAACCAAAATATAAGCGTCGACGACACATATCAATCGCCGGAACCACGGCTTCCCCGGGAAACTGTGGGAGAACGCTAAAAGACCCCCTAGTGTAATTAAAATAATTCGAGCACTATTTGTGCCGGGGTGCCCGAGCGGACCAAGGGGCTGGCCTTGAGAGCCAGGGGCGCTGGCGCGGGACAGCCAGTGCCCCATGCGGGGCGCGCGGGTTCGAATCCCGCCCCCGGCACCTTTTCTCAGGACATATACGTGTATTGAGAGGATAGGCTAGCGCCGCCATAACCGCTGTCGGGGCCCAGGTATTGGAGGTGGGAAGCCCGCTATTGGATTTTCAGATAGTTTTATACGTTATACTTGAAGAATGAAGTAGAATTGTGTAGCAATAGAAAGAACTGGAATAAGTGAGGTATCTTTATCTTATTATCTCTGCCTCCATCCATATCTCGGGCGGCACCCTTATTCTTATAAGTTGTTTCATGGCGCGTTCATCGGCGGCTATATATATTATTCTTTTATGTATTCTCATCTCCCAGTGCTCCCACTTCTTCTTTCCCTCTCCGTGGGGTAGCTTTAGTGTTGGGACAACAAGTCTTTTTGTGGGAAGGGGTATTGGGCCCTTTATCTTTACACCTGTTCTCTTTGCTATGTCGACTATTTTTGATGTGAACTCGTTGAGCTTCTTTTTATCCGTGCTCCATATCTTGATCCTGACCATTGACACGCCTCTACACCCGTGCATTGCATCAGCTGTATTGCCTGGGGGCTATGTATGTCCGCACCCTTTTCCTTAATAGAAGGGCTATAATATAGTTTATGGCTTTTTCTTGTCATGGAGAAATTGTTTATTGATGATAAAAATCATGGGCTTGTTTTCTCCGATACTTATCGTGTCGTCTACTTCTTCTTTATCTCTATCTTCATGGGCTTGACGTCCATTACTACTCCTATTCCTATAGTCTTGCCCATGTCTCTCATGGCGAAGCGTCCTAGGGGCTGTATCTCGCTGAACTTCTCCACAACCAGCGGCTTAATCGGCTTGAACTTGACTATGGCGGCGTCTCCCTGCTTGAGGAACGCCGGGTTCTTCTCCAGTATCTTGCCTGTTCTCGGGTCTAGTTTGGCGAGTATCTCTGTTATGCGGCAGGATACGCTGGCGGTGTGTATGTGTATTACCGGGGTGTAGCCTACCGCTATTGCTGTCGGATGCCATATCACGAATATCTTGGCTGTGAACTCCTCGGCCACGGTTGGCGGCTTGTCGAGGTGGCCTGCAACGTCTCCTCTCTTGATGTCTCTCTTGCTTACTCCACGCACGTTGAAGCCTATGTTGTCACCGGGCTCGGCTTTCTCGATCCTCACGTGGTGTGTCTCTATGCTGCGGACTTCTCCGACCTTGCCCGGCGGCATGAAGACCACTGTGTCGCCTACCTTGAGTACTCCTGTCTCTACTCTGCCCACGGGCACCGTGCCTACTCCGCTTATGGCGTAGACGTCCTGTATGGGTATGCGGAGAGGCTTGTCTATGGGCTTGGGCGGCGGGACGAGCTGGTCAAGGGCCTCTACTAGGGTTGGCCCGTTGTACCAGGGCATGTTAATGCTTCTCTCTATCAGGTTGTCTCCCGTCCACGCGGAGACGGGGATGAAGGGTATCTTGCTTATATCGTAGCCTATGGCCTTGAGGAACTTTCCGAGAACCTTCTTTATGTACTCGTAGCGCTCCTTGCTCCACGGCGGGTCGGTTGCGTCCATCTTGTTGACGGCTACTATGAGCTGGTTTATGCCCATTGTCTTGGCTAGCAGCGCGTGCTCACGTGTCTGGCCCTCGAGGCTCATGCCGGCCTCGAACTCTCCCTTCCTGGCGCTTACCACTAGGAGGGCTGCGTCTGCCTGGCTGGCGCCCGTTATCATGTTCTTGATGAAGTCCCTGTGGCCGGGCGCGTCGATGATCGTGAATATATATTTCCTTGTCTCGAACTTCATGTAGGTCAGCGCGATCGTTACTCCTCTCTCCCTCTCCTCCTTCAGCTTGTCGAGAAGCCAGGCGAACTTGAAGCTCTCCTTACCTTTCTTCTTAGCCTCCTCCTCTAGCGTCTTTATGGTCTTCTGGTCTATTAGGCCGAGCCTGTAAAGTATGTGGCCCACCAGCGTGCTTTTACCGTGGTCTACGTGGCCTATCACAACCAGGTTCATATGTGGTTTCTCCGGCATTTCCATTCCCCCTTACTCTCGTGGATCTAAATCAAATACCCTCCTTCATGCTTTGAGCTAGACTAGAAGTATTCCTTTGCCCGCCTTATAAGGTTATCTATATAGTTTTTCCGGTATTACTACACCGTGTTTCTTTACCATATTTTTATAATATAATAATGTTATAAAACAATGTCTCAATCATCCACCTAATATGTATTATCGGGAGACAACTGGATACCGGTTGCTTCAGGAATAAGGTGCCAAAATGGATATGCATGGGGTAGGGCGTGTAGGCGGCGATGGCTGTGCCTCGATGATGCGGCGAGGCCTTCCCCTGCCTCAACGGCTGCTCAGCGCTATTCTCTCTATCTCCTCTTTCTTCTGCACCGCATGGCTTCTCGGATCATTGTTGGCCGCCGCTATTATCTCGTCCGCCAGAGCCTCCTCTATAGGGATCGGGTTATTGAAGGCCTTAGCCCTCGCCCCCTCGGTTATATGCTTGAGCGCTAGATCAACTCTTCTCTGTGGAGATACGTCTACGGCGACATGGTATACTATTCCACCATACATGATCCTTGTAGTCTCCTCGCGGGGAGCGGTGTTCTCTATGGCTCTCACGAATACCTGGATCGGGTTCTCGCCCGTCTTCAGATAGATCAGGTCGAACGCCTTCTTAACAATATTATATGCTAGATGCTTCTTACCCATGTTTCGGCCAGGCCGCATGAGCTTGTTCATAAGCCTCTCAACTATCGGTACCTCGGCTTTCCCGAACCTCCTATGCTCATGCCTCCCGCCGGTATGAGGGAGGAAGACTGGTTTAAGCGATATATATCTCTTGAGACCCGGATCGCGCACAACGATGTTGTCAAAGCTCCATTTACCAAACAACTTTATCTCCATAACCTTTACAACGACACCCTTGTCCTCGCTCATGGCTATCAACGCCCAGACACGCATAGTGATGATGAGACGCCACAGGCCTGCACTAGGTGAATAGGAACAATCCCTTAAAAAACTCTCCTCTATCAGCGACGCCGATATACCTGTTATCTCGCGGCCAGGGATGTATGTGGCAACCAATATAGGGGTGTGTTTAGAGAGTTATCCCGCGTATAGGGATTCTGGTACATAGGTTTCCCTAGGGGGTTCTGGATAAACCTTGTCGGAAGAGGAGGAGCTTGTTAGAGTCGTATCTGTTACAGCGGCGATAGAGCCTGTCGTGGTGGAGGGCCTTTACACCGAGATGCCTGTCATTATATGTGAGCTAAGCGATGGGCGGGAGTTCACGCTGGCACATGTATCATGGGATGTCGCGCGCGAGATCATGAGGATGCAGGGGGGCCATATAGCTGATGACCGCGAGACCATATATGAGGTGCTCTCATCAATGCCCGGCGTCATAGATGAGATAAGGAGGAATCTACGCCGAGTAGTGATAGATAGCCTGAACCCGCACACCCTGGTATACTCGGCCTACGCGGAGTTCGGCTTCGACGAGATAGTTATTAGGAGGAAAATGATACCAAGCCACGCTATAATGCTGGCCCTCCTAGCCGATAAACCGATATATGTTAAGAAATCGCTTGTCGATGAACGTGAGCAGATGGAGGATGAGGAGTATTCCTAGGAGATACTATCCTAAACGCTATCCTAGGAGTATCCCAGCTTTTTAAATAACATATTACACATTAATGGTTCTAGGGTTTCTTGCAGGGATTTTTATCCTAATAAACTAGTGCGTATAAATTATCTTTGCTAGCGCACTGGTTTCTGTTTCTTTCCAAGATACAGTGCCCTTAGGCTGACGCCGTTCACCATTATTACCTTGTAGCGGACTCCAGGTATATCGCCCATCGAGCGTCCTCTGGGGCCTCCTATGCCCTCTATGATTACCTCATCATGTTCATCGATATAGTTTATGCCACCGTCCCAGGGCACGAAGGCGGTTACTACTTTACCGTTTTTGGCCAGCTGTACTCTCACACATTTTCTTACCGCCGAGTTCGGCTGCCGGGCCTCCACCGCCACTTTCTCTAGGACTATGCCGCGCGCCATGGGTGCTCCTTCCAGCGGGTCCAGCTTCTTTTTGAGGCCGAGCATTCTGATCTTGAATTCCCTCTGGCTCCATCTGAATTTCAGTCTCTTCTTCCTAAGCTTTCTGGCGGCGAAGAGCCCGTTGGGTGCTTTTTTGCCCGTCATGTCCTCCTACCCTCTTGTATAACCGTCTATGGGCTACTCCTATATTGTGGGTTCCAGCCGGGTTATAAACCTATAGCTAGGCTATCACGACGTTGTCTATGTCGAAGTATCGTTTTAGAAGCATTCTTGCGCGCGCCACGTTTCTCCCGTTCTTGCCGATGGCGAGGCCCCTGTCCTCGGGCTCGACGCTAACATATACTGTTTTCTTGCCGCCGGGCCTGTTCACAACCCTTATCTCCCGCACCCTAGCCGGGGCCAGTGCGTATCTGACCATTTCTTCTAGGTCGTCGCTATAGCCCACTATCTCTATGTTTCTGTTAAGTATCCTTCTGAGCCTCTGTATATGTGAGCCCCGGGGGCCTATCGCTTGCCCGATCTCCTCCGGGTTTACGAGGAATATTATCCTGTTATAGTTGTCGTCTATGATGCAGTCTCTTACATGGACTGTTGTGAGCTCGTGGAGGAGGGCCATGTATCTTAGCTCTTCGGGTGTTAGCTTAACTGTTTTCTGGCTTCGAGGCGTCAAGTTTCCTAGCTCACCTCTCCTTTACTCTCTAGTTCTTCTCTTATAAGCTCGACGATGTTTGATTGCCCGGGGTTTATCACGGCCAGGGCGGCGACGCTGAAGGGTTTCCCGCTTATCGCTCCCAGGCTGGTGTTTGTGTCGGGGAACTCGTATACCGGTATGTTGGATAGCTTCGCGTAGTAGCGGAGCTCCTTCTTCATCTCCGGAGGCGCGTTGGCGGCGACCACTATGAGCTTGGCTTTTCCGAGGAGAACCGCTCTTTTTGTCTCCTTGTACCCGAACACTATTAGGCCATTGCTTTTGAGGGCCATCTGTATTGCTCTGGCGAACTCGGTTATTGTGACCATTTTTCTCATCCTCTCCCCGATCCCCGTCTTCTCGGAAGCCTCATGTAGAGTCTAACCATACCAGTACCTAGAGGTATCGGCTGGCCCACTATAACGTTTTCCGTCACGCCTACCAGGGGATCTATTTCTCCCGCAACCGCTGCTTCCGTGAGCTTCTGCACCGTCATCTCGAAGGCTGCGCGGGCGAGGACGCTGGGTTTCTCGCCGGCTATTCCTTGTCTACCGACTTGTTTCACTGTGCCGCTCCACGTCATCATGTCTGCTACCAGCATTATGTGTCTCATGTCTACGTCGAGGCCTTGTTGCTCCAGGACATCCTTGATCTCCCTTATGATCGCGGCCCTGGCCGCCTCTATTCCCAGAACCTCTTCTATCTCCTTGATGTTGTTTGTATATACTCTCCTATAGTCGACGCCGGGAACCTTCATGACCTCGGCGAGGTTTGATCCCTCCGCCAGCAGATAGTACTCCGTCTTCTCCTCGCCGTTGACAATCACCCTGTCTCTCTGTATTATCACCCTGTTTATCCCCTTGACTCCCTTGATCCTCGCCGTCGCTATTTTTCTCCTAATCCTCTCAGCTTTCATCGAGTCCCATTTACTCTCTGGAAACTCTATTATGATCATGTAGGGGTTGTCCGGGTCAACGGTTACTTTGCCCAGCTTCTGTTTCTCCAATACTTTTACCACGTCCTCTACCGTGAGCCCCTTGTCCTGGAGCATCTCGGGGTCTAGCTCTATATAGGCCTCTCCTATCAGGGAGACGATTATGGAGCTCGCCACGTTCTCGACATATGTTGTCTCTATGCGGCGCTGAACCTCCTTCGCCTTCTCCTCATCCCACCGGTGCTCCTCGTCGAGATATATCTTCATTATCGGCGTGCTCGGTTTTCTCCTGGCATCAACTATTTCTATAAGTCTTGGAAGGCCTAGGGTTACGTTGAACTCCATTACTCCCGCGTAGTGGAATGTTCTCAGCGTCATCTGTGTCGATGGCTCGCCGAGGCTTTGTGCAGCCACAGTGCCCACGGGCTCTCCGGGCTGCACCAGTGCCTTATAGAACCTGATTATTATCTCGTCTATAACACGGTTGAGCTCCTCCTCGGTGAGCCCCCTTGTCTCGGCAACCTTTCTCAGCTTCTCA
>JALVHX010000137.1 GCA_027028805.1 Desulfurococcales archaeon
TCATCCAGACAATACACCAGTACATCCCCGTGCTGTGTACGCACCTCGTTCCCGACGACAACCACCAGCTCGGCCCCGATCCTCTCCGCATAGCGTCGCGCGGCCAAGGCTCCCCGGAAAGTATTATGGTCGGTGATCGCTATGCAGTCCAGCAGCCCCCCAGCGACATAGTCTACTATGGACGCGGGGCTCTCCCGGCCATCGCTATAGGTGCTATGGATATGTAGGTCGCACCTGAGCCTCATATTCATCAGCCTATGGATCAGGTTCTATTATATCTATAGCGTTCTGGGGACAGAGGGGTATGCATCCATAGCACTCGATGCATTTACCGCTATCAGCCTCCACGACCCCCTTATTACTTATATAGAACACGTATGCGGGACAGAGCTCGATACAGAGTCCGCATAGATCACATTTATCGTGATCCACGATGACTCTAGCCAACGCTCCTCATCTCTATATATACGTTTTTGTCTAAGGAGGGAGCCGGTGCTGCAGCTTCTGTGTGTATTTATAAAACGGGGGATATATGCCCGGGGCTTATAGGAGTATTCGAGTGCGTGGCTGGGGCCTGCTTCGTGTGTTATCTATAGTAGGGCTTGAGCTCCGAGCCGCAGTATGGGCAGCGGTATTTAAGCCTCTTTGCGTCCGCGGCGCAGAAGTATGCGCCACGTGTTTTAGCGCATTTCGGGCAATAGTATACGTCTCCTGTGTCTATTGCGCGGAAGAGGTCTAGTTCTTTTCCGCATATCCTGCATTTTACATGTGTCCATCCCTTGTGGCCGGGACTGTTTGTCCCCTTCAGCAACCCGATCGTCACTGTCTGTGTCCACCCCCATTGTACGCTAGGTTTAATCATAGAGTAGCGTCTCCCTTTATAACTCTAGTGCTTTAATAATTATTGGTGCGTCAGGGGATGGGTAGGCGTTGACTGTGAGGGTTTTGGCGACGGGTGATGTGCATAGCCCGGTTTATCTACAGCTCTACTTGTCGGCTCTGCGCGAGGCGTCGCGGGATATTGACTTGATCCTATGGGCCGGCGACATGGTTGAGAAAAACGATGTATATGCGTTGAGGCCTGTTCTCGAGAATACTAGGAGGAAATACGTGTTTACGCCAATAGTGGCTGTGTTCGGTAACGAGGAGTACCGTGGATACGAGGATGAGTATCGGCGTCTCTACCCTGATGTCAGGTGGCTGAGCGACGAGTTTTTCTCTCTGACCATAGGCGGGGTTAGGATAGGTATAGTTGGGAGCCGTGGGGCTCTCGATAAGCCTACCCCGTGGCAGGCAAGGAATATTCCCGGGATAATGGCTTATTATAGGAGGCTTCCTCGTCTCTTGGCGGGGATCGCTGACGAGCATAGGGATGAGGTCGACGTTATGGTTCTTCTCCTACACTACGGTGTCACCTATAGGAATCTCCGCGGCGAGAAGCCTTTCGTGTACCCCTATCTGGCGTCTCGCGCCATGGAGAAGATTATAACGCCGAGCAGGTTCGACCTCGTTGTGCACGCGCATGCCCATAAAGCGGGGATACCGGTGGTTGAAGTCAATAATGTGCCTGTGTATAACGTGAGTCTTCCTGCGCGGGGTAGGCTTGTCGAGATAAGTGTTGGTCCTGAGAAGAAGGGTTTGCTGAGATGGCTTGGATAAGGGATGTGGTGTTTTAGTCGAGATAGCGCTTCATTAATATTTTAGGAGTGTTGTGGATAAGGGATAGAGTGTGCGTCGACGCAGGCTATGCGGTGGCTTCATATAGGCTTTGTGGTGTATATGGATTGGCGGGCCTACCGATCCATCAGAGTGCTCCGAGAAGGTTCCCCGTCATAACGTTTCTCCTCATATTCATAAATATAGTGGTGTTTCTCCTAACGTATCTGGCTCCGTCACTGCTGGTTCCCGGGGCGCTTAGCCCGGATGATGTATATGAGGAGCTGGGGGCTGTACCTATAGCGGTTGTTCGCCTAGAGAAGCCCTGGACTATTCTCTCCTCGATGTTTCTCCACGCCGATATATATCATATCGCCGGCAACATGTTGTTCCTCTACCTCTTCGGGGGACCGGTCGAGTCTGCTATGGGGTCTAAGAGGTTTCTTGTCTTCTATCTGGTCTCGGGCCTCTTCGCGGAGTTCTTCCATATAGCTAGTATAGCGCTTATCCCCGAGGAGTGGCTTTTGACGAGCTATGGGTTGTCGCCGTGGGTTATACCCACGGTCGGCGCATCTGGGGCGATTAGCGGGGTTATGGGCGCGTATCTCTTATTCTATCCGAGGGCTAAGCTGAGCCTCCTATACTTTATAGCCATAATACCTATCTTCATAACATTGCCAGCGTGGGCCTATATATTGATCTGGTTCATATACCAGCTGGTTATGGGGCTCATGATACTCGCCGGCTATACGAGCCCCGTAGCGTTCTGGGCCCATATAGGCGGCTTCCTCGCAGGCCTGGCCTTGGCGCCCTATTTCATGGATCCTGATCTCAAGAAGCTTCTAAGGGCTCGTGTTAGAGGAGCTTTCGCCCTCGATGTTTATCCGTATTACGGAGAAATACCGCCTGATGAGGAGAGCGGCGAGTATTATCTGTGATAGGTCGTTGCCGTAGCCCTGGGCCTGGAGAAATATTTCTCCCGGACACAGTGTTTCTCCGAATAAAATGAATAAAATGAAATTATTCGATACGCGCTCATATTATATAATACGTGGTGTTATACGGGTTGCCTGATACTGTTGTTGCTGTAGAAGTTTATGGTCTTAGCCCCTCATATACGGCTAGCTGTGTTATCCCGGCTAGGTATGGTATGTATTCATCGTATCGATATCCCTTCTTGGCGAGCTCTAGGTCTAGGCGGAAAAGTATTTTTCCACCCTCCTTGGTGGCCATGTACCCGTTTTTCTCGGCTTCCATGATCATTTTGTGCGCCCACTGGGGTAGTCGGGGCTTTATGAGCTCTATGTAGAATGCTATTACCGCGTTTATTCCGTCATGCATCTTCTTGTATAGCTCTATGAGGTGCTTGACGTCCTCGTATACGCGGTGTTCGAGCGGATCGCTTATTCTGAAGCCCGGCCACCGTGATCCGAGCACGTGGACGGCGTCTGCGAGGCCCAGTCCTTCGCTGACTGCGTGGGTGTACGTGATCCCTGAGTCGACTAGGTGGGTGTGCATTTCTTCGGCCCCTATGGCTTTGAGGGCTGTCATGAACTCTTTTATGTCCCTCCAGCCGCCTCCCTTCATGAATATGCTGAGTGCTTCTCGGAGATCGCCTGCTTCTCTTATAACGCTGTCTGGGTCGACGTAGGCTAGTATGAGGGCGTTGGTTATTGAGGGGACAAGGATGTCGGGGGCGGCTCTTCTCGTGGTCCATCTCCATGCTTCTCTGAGTGCTTTGGCTAGGAGCCTTCCTATCCCGGCGTGGGGCGCGGCCAGGTCTCCTTTCCTTACTTTTTCCCCTATATCGGCGGCCTCTCCTATCATTGGGACCGCGGCGTATACTGTTGAGGCAAGGATCTCGGCCTCTTCTCCGAGCCTTAGCCTGTGGATTCCGCCGGGCTTTATTGATGCATAGATTGCGAGGTGTGCGCCCTCGATGATCGCTCTCAGGATATCGTATCTGGTCACGGCCTGTTATCCCCCAGGGGCTTTGGGAGCTGATGAGCCCTCCGCGGCCGCGGAGGGGCGGGGACGCGTGTTTCTCGGGGTTATCGTGCCCTGGTCTAGAGTTATGTGTTCGCGTAGTCTTTATATTATGCTGTTCACTGCTTTCCCCGGGGCGGCGTGTGGC
>JALVHX010000138.1 GCA_027028805.1 Desulfurococcales archaeon
GGAGAGGCTGAGGCTCATGAAGCCAACAGCTATACTCATAAACACCGCCCGCGGCCCCGTGGTCGACACAGAGGCCCTCGTGAAAGCTCTCCGCGAGGGATGGATAGCCGGGGCAGGCCTAGACGTACACGAGCAGGAGCCACTCCCACCCAACCACCCGATAACAGCCTTCAAGAACGTGGTACTCGCACCACACGCCGGCTCAGCAACCTACAAGACAAGGCTAGCCATGGCCAACCTGGTAGCCGACAACCTGATAGCCTTCGCCAAGGGAGAAATACCGCCCACCCTGGTGAACAAGGAGGTAGTCAACAAGAGGAAGCCCGGCTTCGACTAAGAGAGACAAATAAACACGCCGGGCCCCACGGCTAGGGAAGCCATCTTTAAATAAAATCCTCTCTTTTCTCCTCCACCCCCCTTCTCCCCCAGTATCTCCCGGGAGAATAGTATGGGGGAGCCCTGGCGGTACCACATACTTGTTTCTATGATAAAAGAGGATGGGGTTCATGTATGTGTTTGGGGGGTGGTTGAAAAGGGGGTTGTGTTGCTAGAATCTCTTCTTCATAACGATCGGGTATAGCGCTACTCCGATCACTATTATTGCTATTACGCCTATGGTCTTCTCATCGATTACTATGCCGCCTCCGCCGTTTTTCCTAGTCGCTGTGCTTGTCTGGTTTCTCTCCCGGCTTGCCGCGGCCTGCTCCGCCGCCTGTTCCCCGCCCTGGCTCGTTCTTGTCTGGTTCGTGGCCGTGTTTGTCTCGTTTCCATGGGTTTCGGGCGGCTCCTGTGTCTCTGGCGGAGGCGTTGTCTCGTTTGCTTCTTCTCCGCCGCCTCCCTGGGTCTGGTTTTCCTCGCTTCCTCCGCCGTTGCTCGGCGGCTGTGGTTGTTCGGGCGGCTGTGGCGTTGTCTGGGTCTTCACTACTATGTCTCCCTTGTTATCCGCTAGCCACACGTCTCCGTCGTAGTCGTATAGGTATGTTATGAGGCCCTTGTTGGCTCTGCTGGGCGTGTCTATTATTAGTGTGCCGTTGACTGTCACCGTCACGTTGATCACGGTGGTTCCCGGCGGGGCGTTGTAGAGGAGGTTATAGGTGTCGTCTCCGAGGCTGATCTTTATGCGCACCGGCATGTATACCGGGCTCCCTGTCCTGGCCTGTTTCTTGGGGTTATAGATCCTGTATATGGTGGAGGATCCCTGTATGCTCCTCGTTATCCTGATATACGTGTTCTCGGCGTCCACGGGGTAGAAGGTGTAGCCGCGATTGGTGAGTATGAGTACCACGTAGTGGTGGGGGACGTCGTTGCACCTGGGGGCTCCTCCTCCCCCTGTTATCACGTATGTTATGCCGTTATAGGAGCCTTCGTGGTAGCAGTGTATGTGGCCTTGGAAAACGATCTTGGGCTTGTACTGGTTTAGGAGGGGCTCGAGCCTGTCCAGGACCTGTGATATAGCCTTGCTGGCCCTTCTCTTGGGGTGGATGTCCTCGTGGAACACAACTATGAGCTTCTTATCGGTGTTGAAGGCTTTTGTGCGGAGCCACTGCTCTACGCCCGGCCAGTTCTGGGTCACCGGGTAGCCTGCGCGGAGGTTTATGAAGACGATCCTCCACCCCTCTACCTCGTCCTTATAGTAGAGGTCTGGGGCGACATGTGTCCTCCAGTAGTTTACGCCCTCCCTGTTGCTGTCGTCGACGTAGGGCTTGTTGTTCCACTCATGGTTCCCCGCGACAACCCATAGGTTGGGTATATTGCGGGTTGTCTCTATGAAATGCTGTATCTGGTCAACATACCCGTTCCACACATGGTCCCCTGTCCCGATCGTGGCCTGGGGCCTTACCAGCTCCAGCTCGTCGACGAGACGGTAGAAGACGGGGTTATACTGTACCTCGCCGCTACTGCTGGGCCTGTTGTCGCCGAACACTACGAGGAAATACCATGGGAGACCGCCTGGGATCGGCTCCCGCGTCCCTATGCCGACACTGGAGTAGTCGCCGCCTCCCGCCGCCGATGCAACGCTCCACCTATACATTAACACTGCCTGGCCCGCGGCCAGGGCTATGAGGATGAGGAGCAGTGAAGCAGAAGCCCGGCTCATAATATGCATAGGGCACCAACCCTTCATCCAGGATCCAGTAACATGATCCCCCGGCCGGCCCAGGGCTGGGGAGAATAATAATGGTCTCAGCCGCGGCTTATAATTCTTATCCAGGGAAGCCATTTTTCGCGGAAAACCGTTTCCTCCTCATGTCTCTCGGGAGGGATCCTGCGGCGTATTGGCTGGGCCCGCCCTGTGCCGGGGGAGGAGTAGTATCCATGGTTTTTTCAGGAGAAGAATGAGGGCTTTTGTCGCAACCCTCTGGTGCTGGTCATAGTCCTCCGCCGATACCTCGAGGCCGTTCTCGGCGAGCCTTGTGAATAGTTTCATCGCTCTATGGTATCCTATCAAGCGTATCATGTTCACGGCGCGGTGCTCGCGTCTTAGCTGGGCCAGGAGCTTCTCGGCGGCCTCGATGTATATCTCTGGCCTCGCCTCCTCCAGGGCCTTGGCGAGGGGGCTGGCCAGTCTCGATATCGCGTAGAGGCCGCCGCCTGTGAAGGGCTTGAGCATTGAGGCGGAGTCGCCTATGAAGTAGACCCCGCGGGACACGGGCCTGCCCGGCGGGTTTACGGGGATCAGGCCCCCGTACATCGCCTTGACCCTGGGTTCTCCGATCCCCATCTCCCTGGATACGTGTTTCACGACGGCTTTGTCTATGAGGCCCGGCTTCTCCTCGGCGTATCCCAGGAGTGCTTCTCCGCCGCCCAGGGGGACGAGCCATGCGAAGAACCTGGGTGTTAGGGGGGTGAAGAACACGTGTATATGGTTCTCCTCCCCATCATACCCTATGATCCTCTGCACCCCGTAGATGTGCCTGTTCCTCTCCTGTCCATGAGCCACGGCTATCCTGTTGAGGGCTCCCTCCGCGTCCACCACGAGGCCCCTATAGCTTCTCCCCCCATCGTCCTCGACGCCCCGGCTCCACGCCCTCCTTATCCGTGTCCCCGTCTCAACCCGGTGGCCCAGCTTCTCGGCCCGGTCCCTGAGCCTCTGCTCCAGGAGAGGCCTCTTGAGCCGATAGGCCACCGGCTTCTCCCACCGGAGGGTGAGGGGTTTTTCGCCGTATACATGGTATGTTATAGTATTGTATCTCTGTTCCACGACGCGGGGTCCGGCGAGCTCTTTATAGAAAAGCATTGTGCCGTGGCCCACGAGGCCGGTGCAGTGCGGGGGTACTCCGGGCTCCCTGTGTTCTTCAAAAACAATGGCGTCGAGGCGTCTCAGAAGGGAGGCTGTGGCCAGGCCCGCGGGGCCCGCCCCTATTATGAGCGCCTTCTCCTCACTCCGCCTCATAGCTCCTGTCACTGTACTTGAGGGTGTAGCGGCGGGCCCCCAGCCTCTCGGCTATGTAGAGGAACGCGGCCCGGGGATCTCCTTCGTCTCCGCAGGTATACACATCCACGGTGGCGAACCCGTACTCGGGCCACGTGTGTATGCTTATGTGGCTCTCGAGAACTATGCCCACGACGCTTACGCCGGGATGGATCTTCCACGCCTTCACGTCGAGGAGCGTGAAGCCCCCAACCCTCGCGGCCTCCACGACTATCTCGCTGAGCCGTTTCTCGTCGCTGAGCAGAATGGGGTCGCATCCATAGAGCTCGCCGTAGTAGTGGCGCCCTATCACGGGCTTCTCCTTCTCAACGTTCCTCTCTATAAGCCTCACAGCCATATCCCCCCACCC
>JALVHX010000139.1 GCA_027028805.1 Desulfurococcales archaeon
CGTTGTGTATAGGCGTGCTACACCACTTGGACTCCGCCACCCTCACCTCGTTGTAGAGGCGCCGGTAGACGTGCTCGGCGCCGCGGCCTCCCCCCATATAGTAGATCGAGCCTGTCACGGCTCCGACGCTTGGATCAGAGAAATATTTTACAGCCGCCCTGAGCGCGCCGGGCTCCCACGCGGCGTCTGCGTCTGTCAAGACTATTATCTCGGCCTCCCCGGGGATGTGGGTGAGAGCCCTCTTAACCGCCTCGTGCTTCCCCCTCCTCTCATCCTCGGCCACGAGCCTGGCGTCGAGATCCGGGTGGCTCCTAATCCACTCCTCGACGATCACCCGTGTGTTGTCGCTTGACGCGGAATCCACCACCACGACATGGATCCTGTCCCTGGGGTAGCGTTGCCCATAGATGTTGTCCAGCCTCCCCGCTATGTGGCGCTCCTCGTTATACGTTGGGATGATGACCGCTACGTGCGGCGTATAGGTGCCGCTGAGCACGAGGCCCCAGGGCGCGTGGAGCCATCTCCTCCTAAGATACAGCGTGTAGAGGAGCGGCACCAGGATATGGAGGAGAGCGGCCGAGACGGCCGCGGCGGCGAGCGGGGAGGGGGTGAGCAGGCTGATTATCTCAGCGGCCTCCATGCCGCATCCTCTCGTAGAGGAGGCCGAGGATCATTGTTGCGGCGGCCGCGGCTAGCGTGACGTAGACCACGTGGATGCCGAAGGGATAGCTCTTCGCGCCCGTGGCGAGCTTGGCCCCGTACCAGATCGCGGCAACAGCTAGGCTTGCGAGTATCGCGGCGTTCGCCGTCCTCGGCGACGGCTTCCTGGCCAGGTAGATGCCGAGGGCTAGGAGTATGAAGACGCTCCCCCTCATAGCGTAGTTGACGTAGACGGCTACTGGTAGCTCCTTTATGGCGAGCGCCAGGGCTATGCTCGCGAGGCCCGCTCCAAGGATCGATGCCCTGGTCACCGCCAGCACCTGGCGGTCGCTCGCACCAGGCCTCATCCACCGGTGGTAGAGATCCTTGCTGATCATGGTGGCTATTCCCAGGAGAATGGGGGCCTCCGTGGAAGCTATGGCGGCGAAAACCGCGGCGAGCGCCAGTCCCCCGAGGACGGGGTTGCCCAGCATCATGAGCGCCTGGGGGAAAGCTATCCTTGTCTCGTGCGCGACAATGGATACATAGTTCTCGCCGTGCACAGCCATGGCGGCCAGCACGGTGCTGGTTACAAGGATCCCGACGGGGGCCACGAGGAGGGGGGTTAGGAGGCTGGCCCTCCTCGCGGTCCTCCAGTCCCTTGCGGCAAAGAGGGGCTGGAGGCTGGCCTGGGCCGCGAAGACCCCTGTTATCCCCCCTAGAAGCCACGCCGCCACGGTGGCGTAGCTCATTGAGAAGGGGCTATAGTAGTAGCTGGGCGGGTGGGCTACCACGCCCTCCGAGCTGAGCCTCTCCAGGCCCTCATAGATCCCCGCGTAGCCGCCTGCCGCCGCCATGTAGGCGGCGTAGGCCGCGGCGAGCCCTATGTATATCATGAAGACGTGTATGAAGTTCGTCAAAGCCACGCTATGCATTCCGCCGGCCATGGTGTATACGGTTATGGCGATCCCCGCCGCTATGATCGCCGCGTTTATGTCTAGTCCCATGGTTGTGCCGAACAAGGCGCCTATGGCGGCCACCTGGACGGCGGATAGGAGGAGGTAGGCTGTGGCGAAGAAGAGGGCTGAGAGGATCCTGGTGCTCCTCCCATATAGTTTCTCGATCAGCTCCGGGACCGTGTAGACCCCCATCCTGTGGTAGAGCTTCGCCCAGGTCAGCCCGAATATATACATGCCGACGGCCGTGGACACGTTGTACCAGAACGGCGAGAACCCGTACTTGAAGCCCCACTGGCCAACCGCGACAGTGCTTGTACCGCCAAGCCACTCCCCCGCCACGCTGACCGTGGCCAACACGACCCCGAGGTTCCTGCCCGCCACCAGTATATCCTTGCTGGAGCGAACCATTCTCTTAGCCGCCAAGCCCACGAGGGTTACGGCGGAGAAGTATACGACTATTATCCAGAACTGGAGCGTGAGCTCCACAACGCACCACCCGCTACTCCACAGTGTTCCCCCGAGACAAGCTAGGGCTCCTCGTCCCCGCCTATAACGCCTAGATAGTCTAGCGCGGCGGTGGCCGCGAACAATGCCTCGAGCAGGAGCACTATGATCAATGGCGCGGGAAGCAACGCGGCCTCCTCCACCCCCGCATCGTCGTCGGCGCCAGCAATGATCCTAACCGGGCCCGCATGGAATAAAAGCGTAGCGATGCATAGAGGGGGCCGCGGCGCCCTATCTATATATGCCCCGTTGTTGATGTGAATATAGGTTAATGGATAAGGGGATCAAGTGGCGCCGGCAGGGGGTGGGTTCCTAGTGGTTGAGATGGATGTGGATGTGCTCGTTATAGGGGGCGGGATAGCCGGGTTGTCCGCGGCCCTCTACACGGCCCGCCACGGCCTGAGAACGGTTGTCATAAGCATTGATCTCGGGGGCCAGCTGGCCTATGCGAGCGTCATAGAGAACTATCCAGGGATACTGAGGATAAGGGGCCTTGATCTCGCCAACACTGTGCTGAGGCAGGCCAGGGATTTCGGGGCAGACTTCTTGTTCGACGAGGTGGTCTCCCTTAAGCGCGTGGACGGGCGCTGGGTGGCCCGCACCAGGAAAGGCTACGTGGTGAGGGCTGAGGCCGTGGTGGCGGCTAATGGGAAGATGCCTCGCCGCCTGGGTGTCCCCGGCGAGGAGGAGTATGTGGGGAGGGGTGTTAGCTACTGCTCTATATGCGACGCCCCCCTGTTCACCGGGAAACGGGTTGCCCTTGCAAGCTTCTACCTGAAAGCCGTCGAGGCCATAGAGCTCCTGGCGCCTGTGGCTAAGAAGCTCTACTATATAACGCCGGACAAGATCCTGAGGCCTAGGAGGCTCGAGAAGCTCGTCGAGGAGGCGGATGTCGAGGTGTATCTCCACAGCAGGATAGTCGAGATACTGGGAGACGGCCGCAGGGTGACGGGCGTGGTCATAGAGCCGATAGGCGGCGGGGAGAGGAGGAAGCTGGATGTCGACGGCGTCTTCATAGAGATGGGGTTTGTGACGAACATAGATATACTCAGGGAATACGTGGACACCACGCCCCAGAAAGAGGTTATAGTAGACAAGTATGGGAGGACGCGGACAGAAGGCTTGTTCGCCGCCGGCGACCTCGTCGACGTCCCCTATAAGCAGGCGGTGATAGCCGCGGCCAGCGGCGTCACGGCCGGGCTCTCGGCTGTCAACTATATCTATGAGAAGAAGGGTATAAGGAAGCACCTGAAAGCCGACTGGGAGTCGGAGGAGAAGGAGGAGATACCCCCGAAGCCGGGCGGGACAACGGAGATAAAGAAGAAATCCAAGTTCACCTTCAAGCTCTGACACTACGGGGAGCCGCTCCGGGAGAGGCTATCGGGCCGGCGACAAGTCCTCGGCGCCGCGCTCCTCTACACGGGGGCTGGTTGTTTTTGCTCATAAGCTTCATAGTCTCTAGCCGCGGGGACTGGTGGAGCATAAGATACGTGCTGGCCTCGATCCAGCTCAGCGCCGAGAAGGCGGGCGCGGGCTACGAGGTATTGCTAGTGACGCCCCGCGGCGACGAGGCGACGAGGGCCAGGGCGGCGGGCTACGCCGAGGAGATGGGTGTCGAGCTGAGGCTTGTCGACGACCCCGGTGTCTCGTTGCCCCTGTCAAGGGATCTAGGGTTCA
>JALVHX010000140.1 GCA_027028805.1 Desulfurococcales archaeon
AGCTCGGATAGGTTGAGCGTCACGCTGATTGTTCCAGGCTCCTCGAGCTCAATGGTTTTCTCGGCGAAGGCTCCTGTGGGGGCGTGGGCGTGTACTGTGAGCGTGTCGGGGTGGGCGTCGTCCACGCTTACCGTTATCGTGAACGATGGCGTTATATAGGAGCCGGGCTGGGGCGAGATTATCTGTACCTCGGGCGCGTCGGCGTCGACCTCTATTGTCACCGAGGCGTTTGCCTCTCCGCCGACACCGTTCACGGCTGTCACGACGAGGGTGTATGTGCCGCTCTCATCTATCTCTATGTCTGCGGCCGCGGTGGATGTTGATGAATAGTATGTCATGGGCAGTGTCTCCACCACCGTGTCTCCACGGTATACTGTGAGGGTGACGCTTGTCACGCCGCTCTCGTTGTCGTAGACGGTTGCCTCGACATGTATGCTGGGGGGCAGTAGCTGGCCTTCGCGCGGCTCATTGATCACTATGTATGGGGGCGTCGTGTCCTCGCCGGATATTATGACGTACACGTATTCCTCCGCCACGTTTCCGGCGGCGTCTCCGGCCACCACGCTTATCTTGTGCTGTCCCACGACGCCGCCCGGCACGCTTATCGTTATCTCGTGTTCGCCAAGCCCCTTCCACGTGGCGACGGGTATGTCGTCGAAGGCTACTATGCCTGACACGCTGTGTGCGTCGCTCACGGTGAACACGACGTCTATCTCGTCGCCTGTTACCGTGGACATGTTGCCGGGGCTCGTGATCGTTATCACCGGCGGGTCTATGTCCGCGGTGACCGTTATGGTGCTGGAGGCCTCTAGGCCCGCGTTGTTGACCGCGGTGACTGTTATCTGGTAGTCGCCGTTGCTGGTGGCGTTGAAGGAGTAGTAGGCCATACCTATGGCTGGGTCGTAGCTCATGTTGTCGCTAAGGGATAGGCCGGGGCCTTCGACGCTTATCTCTACATAGGCTATTCCGGACTCGGGGTCGGCGGCCGACGCCGCCACGTATACTGATCTGCCTACGAGGCTGTTGTTCATGGGCGTGATGATCTCCACGTCGGGGGGCGTCGTGTCGTTGCCGCCGCCTGTCCCCGTGTAGCGGGCGGCGTGGAGTATCGTTGTGGTGGCGAGCCCGGCCTCTATGCTCTCCTCGACGAGGTACACGGTCTCCCCTGTCCCGGAGATGTTGTAGAGGCCTCCGTCCATCAGGGATACGTTGCCTATATAGGTCTCGGCGACGAGGTACTGGTGTGTCTCTAGATCCATTATGTAGACGGTGTTGCCTAGGCCGAAGAACAGCTCCTTGTGGCCGTCGCCGTCAACGTCTCCTATGCTCATCGAGGAGAGGGGTGTTGACTGGTTTCCTCCGACTGGTACGGGGGTGTATGTGCCGCTCGATGTATCGATCACCATGAGTATGTTCTGGTCTGCGGCGTCGTTGTATGAGCCGAGAACCATTGTGTCCCCGGCTATGCTGAAGGCGGAGGGGAATCCCTGGCCGAGATCAATGTTGTATTCCTCGCTCCCTGTCTCGAGGCTGTAGCTGTAGAGGTATAGCTCGAGGCTCTGGCCGGCCAGCACTATCACCGGCGCCAGGAGATGCGCTGAGGCTCCATCGTAGGAGGCGAAGGCTACGGGTATTATGGCGTTGTCAACCGAGGCCGTCCAGGCCCCCTGGGGGCCCGAGACCTCGAGGGTTGACTGGAGGCTTGGGACAGGGAACCCGGCCATCTCGAGGTAGGATGTGATGGTATAGGTTCCTATATCCTCCTCTATTAACCCGTCGTTGTCCAGGTCTCCTACGAGCACGTTTGTGTAGAGCATGTATACCTGGTTCTCGATGAGCTGGCTCGTCGCCTCGCCGGTACCGGTGTCTATGGTTACGAGATACGTCTCCATGGTGGGGGCGAGGCCGGAGAGATCCATTAGGCCGTAGGCCTTGACGATATAGTTGTCTCCTATATAGGGTAGCGGGGAGCTGAACACCATCATGCTGGTGCTTGATGGGAGCGAGAAGCTGGTTCTCCACAGTATATCGCCGCTCAGCGGCTCGTAGCGTAGGTAGAAGTGGGTGTTGTTGCCGGTGATCGTCGACTGGAGCTCGATCAAGACCTCGACGGCTCCATCGGAGTCGAGGTCGTCTAGGAGTATGACGTCGGCTATACTGGTGTTCACGGGAGCCATATAGGAGCTGATCGTGAGCCCAGTGGCGCCGTCTATGAACAATACTGAATCACTGGTCCTAGCCACTATATCAAGTGTGCCGTCTCCGTCGAAGTCATAGTAGGGCATTGCTGAGACGCTTTCATTGAACACGCGGACCCATAGATCCTTGAGACCATTGATGCCTGGGGGACTAGTGGCCGGGGGTATGGATGCGGCCGCGGCGGCCGCTATGGGGGATGCTAGGGCGGCGAGTATAAGCATGGCCGCGGCTATGGATGAATACCTGTGGCTTATCATGTCGGGATCACCTTTCTCCGCGGTTTCCCGGTGTTTGTATAAATAGGGTTGCTTTGTTATAAATCATACCGGTTGCCGGTTGATTGTTCTAGGCGTCTTTGTGCCGGAACTGTTCCATTGGGCCCGGGGAGCGGCAACCAACCATATGGTTTATGAGCCGCGCAGTGATCAGTTAGGTATTGGGTGACACGTGTCTTGGGTAGGGGAGGTGTTTTCACGAAGCTTTGGGGTATATTGACGGGGCTTCTCGTTATCGGTGTAATTGTTTACCTGGCACTGCTCTACCAGACCGGCCAGGGCTTGTCGGCTGAGGTTAAGCTGATACGTAGCGTGAACTATAACCTTGATACGGGTAAGATGAGGGTGATCTTCGTCATCGAGGTCAATAACACGGGGTACATAGATGTGGATGTTGAGAAGCTTTACTACGAGGTCTATATTGATGGCGAGAAGCTGGGCGAGGGCGTGAAGGACGGCTTCGTTATACATGTTGGGACTAATACTATCGAGCTATACCTCGACAGCGCCCCCAGCGACGCTATAAAGGCGTTGTTTGAGGCGGCTAAGCAGACGGGGAAGCCGCATAACGTGACTGTGAAGGGGTACGTGGATATACCGATCAAGAGCTTCGGCGTGGTGAAGCTCTGGACGGCCCGTCTCCCGTTCGAGAAGACTAGCCAGCTGTACATCGAGACGTATACTAATAAGAGCAAGCCAGGCCCCCATTTCCCCGGCGAGAACCCGTTCAAGTAGGCTCTGGGGGCCCCGGGTTTACCCGTTATCCTCTACGCAACGCCGGGCTCTGGGAGGGCTGTGGGGGCTTATGCATACGCTGTTGCACTACTATTATACCCTCAAGCTCTACGGCTTCTGGGACGCCCTTGTCGCCTACGCCGCCGACATTGATCCCGCTAAGACGTATCTGCACTCCACGCTCTATATGGGTGAGACGCCTGGCCTGGCTGAGAAGATACTGGGGCTTCCAAGGAGCCACTGGAGAGGCGTCATAGCCCATGTTGTCCAGGATGCTTATTGGCAGGTTTTTATAAGGCGGCTCTACCAGGATAGGAGGACGATCAGGTGGCACCGGTTCGTGGAGGTTATGTGGACCCGGCAGTGGGCCCGGGAGAGGATGCCGGAGCCGCCGAGGATAGAGATAGATGATCTCCTCGAGATACTCCGCTACTACGGCCCCGTTGACAGGGAGGCTGTTGAGAGGATACATGGGAGGATAATTGACAGCATATATGCTCCCATCGAGTGGGTGCGCTCAACGTTCCCCGAGTACGTGGGCGT
>JALVHX010000141.1 GCA_027028805.1 Desulfurococcales archaeon
GTATAGTCGCCGTGGCGCTCGCCACGGGCCAGGACCATAGAGCCATAGAGGCGGGGGCCCACGCCTACGCGGCCCGGGGCGGGAGATATACTTCTCTCAGCAAATGGAGGGTCTCCGGCGAATACCTGACAGGCTACCTGGAGGTCCCGCTCCAGATAGGTGTTGTTGGGGGAGCCACCAAGGTGCACCCGGTGGCCAGGATAGCGTTGAAGATCCTGGGCGTGAAGACGGCGAGGGAGCTCGCAGAGGTCATGGCGGCGGTCGGCCTCGCCCAGAACCTCGCCGCCCTCAGAGCCCTCGTGGCCGAGGGGATACAGAGGGGCCACATGAAGCTCCATGCACGCAACCTAGCCGTGATGGCGGGGGCCACGGGGGATCTCATAGATAGGGTTGCAGAGGAGATGATAAGGGCCGGGAGGATACGGTTCGACTACGCACAGGAGCTGGTTGAGAAGTACCGGGGCGGGGAAGCCTAGCGCCTCTTCACCCGGGGATAGCCGAGAGGCATGACGTATAGCGGGGCCACCTCGCCCCCGAAGCCCATGATCTCCGACACCATGTCGTCGTAGAAAGCCCCCACCGCCACCGTGCCGAGGCCCAGCGCGGCGGCCGCCAGATAGATGTTCTGGCCAACATGCCCCGCCTCCATGTAGACGTACCTCATACCCCTCTCGGCGCCATACCATCTCGTGGTCCGCCAAGGCCTGGCCGCCACTATGATGTTGACCGGAGCATCCAGCACCCATCTCTGCCGCAGACACGCCTCGTAGAGGCTTCTCGAGACATCCATTCCCCGCACCAGCCTCAGATCCCGGCGCCCATCATATAGGTAGACGCCCGCACCCAGCCCCTCCACCCCGCCCCGCCTTATAGCCGCGTATAGCTCTATGGGATAGGTGGCGCCCGCCGACGGGCTTGTCCTCCTCCTACAATACTTGTCCACGCACCCGTAGCCGCTCCAGAGAACAAACAAGAGATCATCAACGCGTATAGGGCGGCTGGAGAACAATCTCACACTGCGCCGAGAAGCCAGGAGCCTGCGGAGAAGAACATGGATCCCCTCATCCCTGCCCCGCACACGTCTCACCCGCATCTATCCGGCAAGCCCTACCGGTTTCTCCCAGGATATACTATGTATATGCCCGTCCCCATCTATAGCCTATACAGCCCGTTCCGGGAGCCGGCTATGCGGCGAGCTGTGCAATGGGCCGCAAAAATATTAGCGGAGACGGCCTATCTAGTTGGATCAAGGCGTTCTCAGGGGTGTAGCGTCTTGGCGGAGGAGGGCTATGTCTCCATAGACGAGTTCATGAAGATTGATCTACGCGTGGGGCTTGTGAAGCATGCGGAGAGGGTTCGCGGCGCCAGCAGGCTTCTCCGGCTCATCGTTGATCTAGGGGAGCTCGGTGAGAGACAGCTTGTCGCGGGCCTCGCTAAATGGTATAAGCCCGAGGATCTCGTTGGCAAGTACATCATAGTTGTGGCGAACCTTAAGCCTAGGAGGATAAGGGGCATCGAGAGCCAGGGCATGTTGTTGGCGGCGGACAGCGAGGACGGGACACCTGTCCTCGTGACCGTGGAGAGGCCTGTTAAGCCCGGCACTAGGCTCAGATAGCCTCCCACGCCTCTACTCTAATCCTAATCAAAGGTGTTTTACCCCGTTCACCCCGCGTCGATACCCCTGTTGGACGGGCTGTGCCGGTGGTCTCGTTGGCGGGTGGCGCTAGGAGGATTTTTCACAGGCTCGTCGAGCCGGAGCGCGTCGAGGAGATACTGGCGAGGCATATAGGCCTTGAACCCCGCGGCGTCGAGGAGGCCTTGTTGCTTGAGGCTGTGGGGAGGGTTCTGGCCGAGGACATATACTCGCCCATAGATCATCCACCGTTCGACAGGAGCCTCGTAGACGGCTACGCGGTGAGGAGCATCGATGCGGCGGGGGCAGACGAGATCCATCCGGTGGAGCTGAGGATCAAGGGATATGTCGCGGCTGGCGAGCACCCCGGGGTTGAGGTGGGCGAGGGCGAGGCAGTGGAGGTCGCGACAGGCGCCATGATACCGCGGGGGGCGGACTCGGTGGTGATGGAGGAGTATACTGAGAGGAGGGGGGACAGGGTTGTCATCTATAGGAGCCCTGTGCCGGGGGAGAACATAGAGCAGGCCGGTAGCGATGTGGCTGTGGGAGACCTCGTGGTATCGGAGGGCACGTTGATCACGCCCCAGATCGCGGGGCTCCTCGCCGGCCTCGGGCTCACGCGCGTGAAGGTGTATAGGAGGCCCAGGATAGCTGTTTTCTCGACGGGAAACGAGGTCGTGGAGCCGGGCGAGGAGCTGAGGCCCGGGAAGGTGTATGACGTCAACGGGGTCCTTGTCACGGCTATCCTGAGGGAGGCGGGCGGCGAGGCGTATTTCTATGGGAGGCTCCCCGACAGCTACGACGAGGTCTACAGGGCCATAGAGGATGCCCTGGAGAAACACGATGTCGTTGTGACGAGCGGCGGCACCTCGGCGGGGCTGGGCGACCTGGTATACAGGGTGTTCGACGAGATCGGGGAGCCGGGGGTCGTGATACATGGGCTCAAGATAAAGCCCGGGAAACCCACGGTGTTCGCGGTGGCGGGGGAGAAGCTACTGGTGGGCCTGCCGGGGTTCCCGATGTCGTGCTACATGGTGGCCGACAACGTTCTCAGACCGATCATAGAGAGGATGGCGGGGCTCAGGAGGAGGAAGAGGCACAGGATCGTGGAGGCCGTTATACCGTATACCATCAGGAAGCCCCGCGGCCGCACATGGCTTCTCCCGGTCAGCCTCGTCGAGGGAGCCGGGGGATACGCCGCCTACCCTGTCTCGATGAGGAGTGGGAGCATCTCCCCCCTCTCCAAGAGCGACGGCTACCTGATCCTGAGCGCGGCGAGGGATGTTTACGCGGAGGGGGAGAGGGCTCCCGTAGCATTGTTCCGCGGCCCAGACGAGATACCGGGGCTCAATATTATTGGTAGCAACGACTACCTGTTGAACAGGATCATCGGGGACATGGGGCTACGGGGGGAGGCGAGGATAGTCTCTGTGGGGAGCATGGGTGGATGGAGAGCTGTGGCGCGGGGAGAAGCCGATATCGCTCCAACACACCTCTACGACCCCGAGACAGGCGTGTATAACACGCCGTTCCTCGACAAGATGGGGTTGCGGGGCAAGGCCGTGATCCTCAAGGGGTACCGGCGCCGCCTAGGCATAATAGTTGCCAGGGGCAACCCTAAGGGTATAAGGGGCGTCGAGGACTTCTTCAGAAAAGACATAGTAATAGTCAACAGGACCCGTGGAAGCGGTACACGGGTATACCTGGACTTGTTAATAGATAGGATAGCGGCCGAGAAAGGAATTGATCCAGAGCAGGCTAGGAGGATGATAAAGGGCTACACATATGAGCTGAAGACACACACCGCCGTCGCCGCCGCCATAGCCCATGGGAGAGCCGACGCCGGGATAGGCATAGAGGTCGCGGCCAGGCTATACGGCCTCGACTTCATACCATTGACATGGGAGGACTACGACTTCCTCATACTCCGCGAGAGAACCGAGAAGCCCCTGGTCAAGGCCTTCATAGACTATATAGGGGGCCCGAGGCTCCGCGCCCTCATAGAGAATACGCCGGGATACGGGATAAGCGGCGACACCGGGAAGATAATAGGCTGAATACTACGCGGTAATAGATAAGGGGAAGAGGCCTAGGGGTTCTCTCGCCAGT
>JALVHX010000142.1 GCA_027028805.1 Desulfurococcales archaeon
CCTTGGTGTCCTCGCTGTTTATTATCGGAGGCATGCTCAGTATTCTCCCCTCGCTATCCCTGAGAACAGGGTACTTGTCGTGGGGCTTGAGGAGGTGGGCGTACCGGATCCCCTTCTCCGTCTCCTCAAGTATCTCCTCCAGGCTCATCTCCCTTGTCTCGCCCAGGGGAACGAACCGGGTTTCAAGGGGATCCCTGAGCTCATAGTACACCGGGGGCTTGATCCTGTCAAGGTCATATACGCCTATGCTCGCCTTCCTCCTATCCCTGCCATAAGTAATGTGTAGCTTCTCCTGGAGCTGCATGATCTGCGCCACGGCCTCGTCGCTCAGCTCCACGTCCAGCACCGCGGCGAAGGCCACGTAGGGCCTATAGTGTACGTCGACGCTGTAGGCCTTGAGCCCCTTGTCCCTGAACCTGAAGCTGTTCCTGCCTATGCCGAGGAGAAGCCTTATAGCCCTCGCCGCTCCCTCGGCGCTGAATAGATCCGGTCTGTCATGGTTGGCCTCATACTCTATCTCGTCCCCCTCAAGCCTATCCACCTCGCATTTCAGCATGGAGAGATACTCTATTATCTCCTCGTCGCCGAGGGTTTTCCCGACGAGGCCCTCGAGATCCCTCCTATTGATCGTTATCATGGGCAATACTCATGCACCGTCCATCCGAGAACAATCCATGTGATCACGCCGGCGCCGATGCATAGTTATATGGGGCCGGGGCGGCTATAAATCGTTACCCACGCCCCTCCTTGTGGAGGATACATATAGTTGATCCTATCATCCCGTGTAGATGCGGGAAAGTCCTGACACACTCCTCGACGCGTGGATCGAATACTAGGCGGTGGAACCTCCTCAAGCCCCTGCTCCAGTTGAACAGCTTCACGGGAGGCGGCGTCACCGTCAGCTCCCCGTGCTCCGCGAGGATCCTTGTAACAACGTACTCGTTCTCCTCCGGCGCTATGCTACAGGTGACGTATACGAGGTAGCCGTCGTCCTCCAGGATCGATGCGGCGGCGTCGAGGAGCTGTATCTCCCTCGCCACTATCCTCGCGAGATCCCTCTGGGTTGTACGCGTCTTCCTGCCGGGATCAATCATTATCGTTCCCTCGGCGCTACATGGGGCGTCGAGCAGGATCCACCTATACTTCTTCCCACGGCCCGGGAGCTTCCTCAGATCACTCCACGTCACCACGATGTTCCAGAGACGCATCCGCAGCATATGCATTATTATCGCCTTAACCCTGTAGAGCGCGATATCGTTGGCAACCACCACGCCCCTGCCCGCCAGGAGCTGGGCGAGATGAGTAGCCTTGCCCCCGGGGCCCGCGCAGGCATCCAGCACCGTCCCGTAGCCATGCATCTCCATGAGCCTGTGGATGAGTATCGGCGGTATAAGGGGGGCGGCGTCCCTGTGCACGTAATAGTAGCCCTTGAGATACTCGTGGGTGGCGCCTATGCTGGGCCTCGGAGGCCTCTCCACAACCCTGTAGCCGATCCCGCTCCACTCTATGCGGCGGAGAACAAAACCCATCCCCGAGAGCCTGTCCACCAGCCAGTCGCAGTTAACCCGTGTATTGTTGCAACGGATAACCGGGCTCAGCTTCTCCTCGAAAGCCTCGAGGAGCCTGAGGGCCCCCTCTAGGCCCAGCATATAGATGTATCTCTGAACCATGTAGGGTAGATACCCATACTTCTCCGCCAAGACCCTGGCCTGCTCCGAGGCCTCCACGCGTATCTCGCCGTAGATCTCCTCCGCAGACGCCTTCACGCTACCACCGTGTCTCCCGGGGAAGAGCTCTTGAGAGACGGCATCCGGGGATCCCTGCACCATCAGCCCATCGTGTTCGTTGACCAGGGGTATGGGAAGGGTTATTGCTATCTATGCCTAAAAATTATCAATGAACAAAAGCATCTATGGGTGACCGCTATGAGGGGTATAAGCGCGATAATAGCCGTGGTAATAATAGTGGCTGTGGCGGTGGCTATAAGCGTTGGGCTGGCGATGTGGCTTATAGGCGTGTCCTCCTCAGCCGGCTATGGGACGAGGCCGGTTAGGCTGGATATCTATAGCTTCCAGAAGTTCGGGCCTATGTACAGGCTCATCCTCCGCAACACGGGTTCCGAGAGCCTGCTGATAGACGATATATTGATCAACGACAAGCCGAGCACCATAAAGCTGGTATACGATCTAGAGGATCCCGATAAGTATTTCAAGCTATACGTGAAAGGAGTGACGGTGCGCGACGACCCGATCCGCGTCGACCCCGGCCAGACGGTGAGCGTGATCGGTATACCGCCGGTGGAGCTACGCTCCGGCCAAGTATACTCGATACGCGTACACACGGCCCTGGGCTTCGAGGCATACGTGCCCCTAGAGATATCCTCCGCGATACCCGTAGAGATGTATATGGTTAGGCTAGTGGCCCTGACAGACGCGCCCCACGCCCGCCTCTTTGTCTCCGTTGACGGCGGCGCAGAGGCATGGCTCAACAACTACAAGGTTCTCAGCAGGATCAGCGACTCCGTCACGGCGTCCTACTGGAACTACAACGTCCTCGTAGACGATAAGCTGAGAGACGACTACAATATACTGGCCATACACGCTAGGAGGAACAACGCACAGTACAGCTACATAGACGCCGAGATAGGGTTCCAGGTGAAGAAATGGGATCCCGTGGCGAAGACCATGGTGAACGCCTACTATCTATCGCTCAGGTTCGATAAGAAATGGAGATACACCACCCAGACACCTGCCCAGAACTGGTATGAGCCAGGCTTCAACGACACCGGGTGGAGGATCGGGGAGACGCCTATAGGGAATACTAGACAGCCGTCAACCGCGACATGCTTCACTGATCTATACGCGCGCAAGACGATCAGAGTCCCCGACCAGGTTAACGGTGTCCCCGTCACAGGCATAGCGTATGCAGAGCTCCGCATATCCTCCGACGACGGGGCCGAGGCATGGGTTAACGGCGACAAGGTTCTCAGCAGAATAACCGATACACATGGCTCAGACTACTGGAACTACCGTGTAGACGTAACGGACGCCGTGTCTCTGGGCGGGAACACGCTGGCCATACACATACATAATACCGGGAGCACCTGCTACATGGACGCCGAGCTATACGTGGCGCTCGTGCTAAGCAACGGGGAGACAGCAGTCCTCGTATACCCGCCAAGATTCGAGGCCAGATACATAGCCGACACAACGCCTCCACAGGGATGGTATATGAGGAGCTTCAACGACACCGGGTGGAATAAGGGAACCCTCCCAATAGGAAACCATCCATCCCCGAGGGCGCCTAACACACAGCTGAGCTATAACGATATATATGTACGCATAAACTTCACCTTCCCCGACGGCGCACCCGTCGCGTTCGTCAACGGATGGTATAGGAGGCTCCACACAGGATACAGCGGCTGGATGGTAGAGTTCAACCCCGTTACATGGGAGTACAGGTACTGGAGACTCTACAACCCCGACGGCGATCCAAGGACGACCGACGACATGATACTAGTGGGCGCAAACAACACCGTGGGAAGCCTCAAGAACCCGCCGCCCCCACAGTATAGCGGCGAGACAATAGTCGTACAGAGCTACGGCGACCACGCCCACGACTTCGTTGTGAACACGCCGGGAGGCTACGGCATCTCCTCGCCGTTCATAGTGGTGCTGAACCCGCATGTAAAGAAGGCGTCGAACTATACATGGTACAACCTCAACGAGGCTGTTAAACAAAAGTTTGTACGCCAGCCAGTGGACAGGGCCATACAGGGCCTGGACCTCATAATACTATGGGAGGATCTATGGCACGGCCCGCCCCCAACCACGACGTGGACATGGAACGACGCCTACTCGCTAATAGACCACGTTGTAAGGGTGACGTGGCGCGAGGACGGCTCGGTGCGCATAGCCGTCTACAGGTGCAGTGGATGGTATCTCCACGTGTTCCTACTGGGCACACAGTACATCTACTACAAGCCCCACAGCGACAACTGGGGAGAAACAACCGGGGGAGACCCGAACCCCCAGGGCATATGGTGGTACACCGACAGCCAGGGATTCTACGTGGAATACGAGAGAGGCCTCCCAAGGGCAGGGTACGAGTACTGGATATCGCCGAGCGGGTACAAGGTCGAGATCTGGGAGATAAAGTAGCAGGCAAACAAGCATCCCCTAACTTTTTTATCCAATCCCTATTCTCCCCAATAATCCCTTGAGAAGACGCTACTCCAACACATCGTCTAATCCATTACACGTGAAGATTTAACATAGATGTCTGATTAGTTAATCCTTGACAAGACTCGATTCGCATCCGATGGGTGCGTGAATCTTGGCTCAGGGCGGCCGCTTCAACAGGATATATGTCTCCATAGACTTCGAGGGCCTCCCCGGAATAGCAGGGCTCACCATGCTGGGCCCGAGGAGCCCCCAGTACAGTGTGGGGCGCCTGGTTTCAACCAGAATCGCCAGGTTCATTGCGGAGCAACTCCTGGAGCACGGGTTCTCCCCAACCATAGCGGATAGCCATGGAACTATGACGAACATCGACTACCTCGAGATGCCGCGGGGCACTCTCCTAATACAGGGGTTCCCCCGCATGGTCTCAATGCTTACAGGGCTCGACGAGGGCTATGACGCCGCGTTCTTCATAGGCTACCACGCCGCCGCCGGCACCCGCTACGGCGTACTGGATCACAGCTATAGCGGGAGAACCTTCCACGCCATATACCTCAACGGCGAGCAGGCCAGCGAGTACCTCCTCAACGCGCTCGCCGCGGGAGAGATCGGTGTCCCCGTGGCGCTCGTGGCCGGCGACTCCGTGCTCGAGGAGGAGGTTAGGAGACACACCCCCTGGGCCGTGTTCGTTGCCCTGAAGAAGGGGTATGGACGATACGCGGCAGGCTACGAGAGCCTCCCCGACATACTCTCCAAGCTCTCCCGAGGAATAGAGGTCGCCGTCTCCAGGATAAGGAGAAGGGAGACAAGGCCCCTGAGAATAGAGCCCCCCTATAGGCTTAGAATGATCCTACGCCGCACAGAGCAGGCCGATGCCGCAGAGCTCGTTCCCGGCGTCAGAAGAGTCGACGCCTACACGCTAGAGTACACCGCGGACTCCGCCATAGAGATCGTCAAGCTGGTTGAAGCCATAGCGTTCATAGGGTACGCTGTAAGCCATATATCGTGAACCAATAGGCGATGATACAATAACCGGGTTGATAAAAAATATTATTGTTTTCAAACCATGGGCCCCGTGGGGCTCTCCTCTCACCTCCTTCTACGAGCAGCCAGGTAGATCGCCGCCGCCAGCGACGCCAGGAGCATTAATGGCGTTATAGGTGGCTCGGGAGTCGGCAGGAGCTCCGGCGGCAGCGCCAACGTCTCTATTTCTGTCGATGAGTATGTGGACGCGTTCCCTGGGTAGTCGGCTCTATATGTTAGTGTGGTGCCTGTGAGCCTTGTTAGATCCTCTATGTAGCTATAGGTTGCGACGCCGTCGGCGTCGGTGGTGTTTGTTCCCAGAAGTATCCATGAGCCCTTCTTGTAGAAGTATATTGTCGCGTTGCTGACCGGGCGCCCGTTTACTAGGAGCCTTGCCCTGAGCGTGACCATTATAGATGTATCATCAATGACTACGTAGCTCGTGTTCAGCTGGATAAATGCAGTATACTTGGCCTCGACAACGATATATGTATCCGATGCCTGATATGTCGCCGAGCCAGGGTATACTATATGGTAGGTATAGTTCCCGGGCTCGCCGAGCAAAAGCCCCGATAACACCGCTACGCCGCTAGCGTTGGTCACGGCCGTGCCCACCAGGGTCTCGCCTCCAGACACTATATAGAACTCTATGGTCTCGCCCCCAACGGGGACGCCGCCGCTTGTTAGAACAGCCACTATGGCGAAAGGCTCGCCGACGGCGACGCGGCCTGGGAGCGTATAGGCCTCGATGCTTGTCCCATAGAGGGCGCCGTTCACGGTGAACTCGGATGAATACTCCTCATAGACGATGTAGGCCCCAACCCTGCCAGTCACAAGGAGACGGATCGTGTGAGAGCCCTCCTCTACATCGTAGCCGTAGACCGCGTAGCCGGTGGAGTTCGTGTATATCGTAGCCACGTATACGTCGTCGACATAGACCCTGACCTCTGCGCCCGATACCGGAGAGTCTGTCAAAGCGTCGACAACCCTTATCGCTATCTCAACGCTCGAGCCGGGCGGGGCCGTGATAGTTGAGGGAGAGAGCTCCTCCACGTTCACCGGCCTCCTATTAGCGGTAACAGTATAGTTGGCCGAGGAGCCATAGTAGATCTCCGTGCCATTATATGTTATCGAGAACACATAGGAGGCGGCGCCCGCGAAGCTGTATGTTATAGAGGCGTAGCCGGTGGAGTTCGTTGTCACATTGAATGAGTCTACTAGAACCGAGCCGTTATAGATCCTCACTCCCAGCAGGGCGCCCCCTATGCTCCTATTCGTCTCGGAGACCAGGTGTATAGTTAACGTGAACACGTCGCCCACATATACCGTTGAGGGCCCCGTGACATTGATTATGGTGGAGGCGTGGACGGTGAGGGCGTCGTAGTAATAGGCGTTGACTCCCTGATACGTGGCGTTGCCGCCGTAGGCGAAGGTCACCGTGTATACCCCCTCAGTGCTAACCATAACGCCTATATGGGCTACTCCGTCGCCGCCCGTGGAGCCGGGGAATATAAGGGCGTCGGGCCCATAGAGGGCAACTGATACAACGGCGTTCCTGATAGGCGTCCCGTTCAGGCCGTCTACAAGGGTTATATTGAACACCTCTATATCATATACATCCATATCCCTCGGGAACTCCGCCGACAGGGACACGGGCCTGGGTTCATATGTCACCGCTATCTCTCCGGAGTAGGCCTCGGAGTATGTCGTTGACCCCGGGTAGTATGCGCGGTAATACACCGTGCCCGACACCCATCTTGTGGCGTTGATGAAGGCGTATCCATCGGGGCCCGTCACCGCCGACCCGATTGTCTCCCATGTATCATCTATCTTAGCCTGGAACACTATGGTCTCGCCCTCAACAGGCGTGCCGTTGCTCACAAGCCTCGCTGTGAGCGTCACGTTCTCGCCGGCAAACTGTGTTGTAGGCGAAGCCGTCAGGTTCAGCTCAACCCCCTGAGCCTCCACGGTGACCGTGAAGTTCTGCGACTCCGATGCATTGTATACGTAGTCGCGGCCCATATACACCAGCTTATATGTATACGTAGACGCCGCGGACTCGCTCCACTTCACGACAACGCCTCCGTCACTGCCCGTGGTGTTCTCGGCGACATACACCCACTCCGAGCCGCTCCACCGGTACAGCATGACGGTCTCCCCCGCGATCGGTCTCCCGCGCTCGTCTCTGAGAACAGCCTCTACAGCTATCTCTGAGCCAACTATGCCCGAGGAGGGCGTGGAGACCAGTGTTATCGTTGTGGCGAGGCTCTTCACGGTGAACGCTATGCTCGACGTGTTGTACGGCTCGAATGTCTCGTTTCCGGGATAGTATACGTGGAAGGCATAGGTCCCGTTTCTCAGGAACCTGTAGACCAGCACCGCATACCCATCAGGCCCCGTCACGGCCGCGTCGACCACGGTATCATTGTTGTCGAGCACGAGATAGACCTCTGCGCCGCCTATGGGCTGTGAGCCGCTGGGCAACGTGTAGTTGAGGCGTATCGTGAACCCCACGTAGTCATATACCCTTAGATCCGTGGAGTTGGGGGACGCCGTTATAGTGGATGGCGTGCGCTCGACAACTAGAGACGTCTCCTGGGACTCGTTGTAGGCGAGGTGAAGCGTCTTGTCGCCGCCGTAGACAGCCTTGAACACATATGTGCCCGCCGCCAGGAACACCTGTGTTATAGACACCTGGCCCGTCTCATTCGTTGTCTCGTTGAGGAGAAGAATCCATGTCGAGCCGCCGTCGCCGCTCATATAGATCGCTAGATACGCGTTCTCCACGGGAGCCGTGTCGTTGAGCCGGATAAGCCGAGCCGTGATAGTGACAGGCTCAACCGTATAGGCCGTTGAACTACTCACCGCTATCTCTACAAGGGTTCTAACCGTTACGTTGACGGATACATTGTTGCTCGCCGAGCCATAGTAGCTGGCCGAGCCCGGGTAGACCGCGTAGTAGATATGTATCCCGCCCACACGCGTGTTTATGGAGATGGATGCCTCGCCGGAAGAATTAGTAGTTGCCTCGCCGACGAGGCGGCTGGTATCGTTAACCGGGAAATACTCGTAGAACTCTATGGTCTCGCCTCCAACAGGCGTGCCGTCGACGCGGAGCAGTGTCGCCGTCAACGTGAACGTCTCGTTATCATATACATCCGTGTCGCTGGCTACAAGGCTCAGATTCGTCATAGGCCTCACATACACGGTGGCGTTAACAGGGCCCTCGACGAGGGTTGAGCTGGACAAGGCATCGCTCGACGCGAACGCCACCACAACCGTGTAGTTTCCTGGCGGGCTCCCCGCGGGAAGCGGTATGGTGCCGTTAAACTCCGCCACGTCGCCTGAGAGGCCACGGGACTCGTCCACGAGAAGCGTCCCATCAGGCCCGTAGACGAGCACATGGATATATGGCGCGAGCGTGGTCGGGGAGGCCCCCTGCGCCCACAGATTGATCGCGTGGCTTGCCGCGTCATAGGAGGCCGATACATTGATCCCCAACGCTATATCTATGTCCGCGGCCGATGCATCGGCCCTGCTCCTCTTAACAACCAGGATCAACGGGTACCCGTCGCCGGGCGGCTGATAGCTGAGAGTCTTAACAGAGTATCCGCCGCCCGTCTCGCTCCGCGCCAAGAGAACAGGGTCGCCGTTGTATCCCGAGACACCATAAATGTATAGCGTATAGTCGGCCGCCGACAGATCATCACTGGCTATATCTATCCTAGCAACATATTTCGTGGAAAGCTCCTCGGAGCCATATACAACCCTATACGTCTTCGATAAAAACATATAGCTCCAAGCCGCCGGCGCGAACACGTTTGACGGCGAAACATCATATATCGATGAAACACCATAGAGCGGGCCCTGGGAAAAGCTCGCCGAACCCCTCACCACAACCAGGCCGCCGTAATGAATAATAGAGTCTGCCAGGGACTCGGCCGCCCTCACCGCGGCGTATGCATCGACGAGCCCCATTCCCTCATGTACATCCTTGACGCCATAATCTAGTGTGGGGCTGTTCGCGTGATCGTTTTCGCGGAGCAGTGGATAGGTCTCAACCGCGGTCGCCATAAGAATAGACTTCGTGATATTAACCCACAACGCATTATTCTCCCACACACCCCTGTCACGGAACACCTGTATCACTAGCGCGGCCACGCCTGATATGTATGGTGTTGCGAAGCTTGTTCCCTGTGCTGTCTGTAGGTCTCCGCTTGTTATCTCTAGCCTGTCTCCTGTCTCGAAGACTATTTCCCCGTCCCCCTCGCTGTCCTTCATCGTCATCGAGCCATAATAGCTTCCCCCGGGAGCCGCTATGTCTGGCTTGATGGTTGAGCCGTCGCTGGCCGATACTCCTCCCTCACTACTATAACTCGTTATATTCCCTATGGATCCCGTGGCGGCTACCGTCAAAACCTCCGGGTAGGCGGCGGGATAAGTATTACCGGCATTATTAGCTCCAGCACCATCATTGCCGGCCGCGACAACGGAGAGAACACCATAGCTGACAGCGTTATGGATAGCCTCGTGTAGCGCGGGGTCATCACTGGAGCCGCCGAAGCTCATGCTCGCTATGTTGACGTCGTTGTCGGGGTCATCGTCGCTGTTCCATCCCGCGATCGTGTCGAGGGCTTGTACCACATACGTGTTATATATGCCGCCGCTATCACCGACCTTGAACACCACGAGCCCGGCCTCGGGTGCGACGCCGGCGTCAAGCCAGTAGCCGTCGTCGCTGAGCAGTGGTATGCGGCCTAGACCAGCTACCTCGGCTGTATAGCCCTCGGCGGCGCTCGTGAACCTGACCCATATATAGTATAGTCCTTTTGGTGGGTTTGATAGTGGGCTGGGGAGTGTTAGGTTTGCCAGGTAGTAGCCGTTGCTGAGCTCTACATAGCTTATATCGAGGGCCCAGTAGCTGTCGTAGCCGGAGAAATCAGGTTTCGCGGCGTACCCGGGATAGTGTACGAGATAAGCGGAGTCTATATAGCCAGTGACGCCCTGGGCCGCCGAGTCGTAGAGTACGACCATGCCGTATATGTCTAGGCTCGACGCATCCCCTGACACGATAAACGGGCCCGTTATATAGTAGCCTGTCGACGAGACAGATGTTATTATGTTCAAATACGTTGTTAGTATTGTGTTTGTTGTTTCGCTGTATTGTGGGTTTGGTGTTGTGTTTCCTGCTATTGTGTAGCTTACCATTGTTCCGTGTCCTACCTCGTCGTATGGCTGGGTTTGGCCGTTGACTAGGTCGTGGAACTCGACCCTGCTGTTATTGAAGCCCCTCGTGCTGAGATCAATACCCGTATCCAATACAGCAACACGCACACCACGACCAGTATAACCAAGATCCCAAACCCAAGGCC
>JALVHX010000143.1 GCA_027028805.1 Desulfurococcales archaeon
CTTGGGGTAGTCTTTGACGTGTTTCCATAGGCGGCGGAGGAGCCTCAGCCTCTTATTATACTCCTCCATGAACTCCTCCGGGGTCCACCCCTTCTCCTCCATAATGGATCTAGCCGACCTGGTCTCGGTGAGGTCGTCTATGACCTGCTCGAACGGTATCGATCTATCATCTATGTCGAGCTTGGGGTTGTAGCGGAAGAGCTCGGTGAACCTGAACCTTATGTCGCCGCCGACCTCCTCGTAGTCCACGTCGTATATGGCGGCTGTTCTCCTCCGCGTCTTCTTAACCCTCTTACCATCCTCCTCGACGACCACGAAGAACCTCTTGTTCATGACTATGGCGTAGAGGGCTGTGAGAAGCCCCTTCTCAACGTTTATCGGCGGGCTCGTCAGCCTCGTTATAACCGTCTGGGGGCTCTCCGCGTGGAAGCTGGTTATTCCGCCGTGGCCCGTGGCTATTGCCTGGGCCCATACACGGCCCTCTTCTCCACGAACCTCTCCGATGATCACGTAGTCGGCTGACTCGCGGAGGGTGTGTTTCACGAGGTCGAACATGGTTATGCTACCCTTCCCGTCTATCGTCAAGGCCTCCCTCGTCTTGTGCTGTATCCAGTACCTGTGGTTAAGCCTCAGCTCCGGGGTATCCTCTATGGTCACGATCGTCGCTCTCTCGGGTATCAGGTTACAGAGACCGTTTATCGTCGAGGTCTTGCCGGAGCTCATCACTCCCGCAACGATGATTCCCTTCTTATGCTCTATCAGCATCATCAGCCACGCCGCCATCTCGGGTGACAACGAGTTGAACTTGAAGAGCCGCGTAATGCTCCAAGGCTTCTCCGGGAACTTTCTCACAACAATGTTCGACCCCTTCGTTGTTATCTCGCTCTTATAGCACACCGTGAGCCTATGGCCCTCGGGGAGCTGGACCGAGGCGTAGGGGACGAAGAGCGATATAACCTTCTTAGCCCTATGTATCATCTTCTCCACGTACTCGTCGAGCTCCGCCTCCGTGAACTCTATATTGGATATCAGGGCCCCGTGCATCCTGTGGAGAACCTTGGCGGGGGTATAGGGCCTGGGGACCTGGAAGTCCTCTACGAAGGGATCCCTTATCAGGGGGTCTAGGACGCCGTAGCCGAACACCTCTCTCTTCAATAGATACGCGGCGTAGCTACTCACACCTATCTCCTGGAGATACTCGTCGAAGAGCTCCTCGTTCTTCATGATCTCCTGTATCTTCTCCGAGTCAGTTAGGAAGAAGAGTATCTTGACAGCCTCATGTAGATCCTCGAGCTCCTCCTCGGGAGGCACAGGGTCCTGGACGAGGTAGCGGCCATCCCTCGTGATATAGACGTGGGAGCCTATGCCCCCCTGCTGTATACCCTTCAGCCCCACGATATAGTGGTCGACCACGTTCGCGGGGACATAGTCTAGGCGGGCCAGCTTTATCGTGACCAGGGGAAGGGTCTCCTCCTCCTTCTTCTCAACGGTCTTCAGCTTCTTCTGAAGCCTCTTCAACACCTTTTTCTCGAACTTCTCCTTCTCAGCCTTCTTCTTCCTAGCCCGCTTAGGCTTCTCAGGCTTCTTCTCGGCAACAGGCTTCCCCGGCTTCTTGCCGGGAAGCCTCGTGGGGGGCCGCTGGAGGATGCTCGTCTTCCTGTCGCGGACAAGCTTCTTGACCTCGACGAAGGTTGCGGTAACCCTTATCTCGTCGCGGCCCCTTATGTCTACTATGCGTATCCTCTGCTTCTTCTTCATAACCAGACCCCTTAGAGGACGGTGGGCCACTGAGATATGTTTCCGCCCCGCTCTTAATAAAGCCTCTTTTAGATGAAGACTAGCCGCCTCCCCCGCCGTCCCCCCTGATCGGCTTCCTCGGGTCGTTATCGTATAGGTGTCTCCCGTCCTGGTAGAGCGGGCACTTCCTCGAGACAGGTACCTCGGTGACCACGTAGATGTTGTGGGTTAGGTTGACGTAGAGCCTCTTACCGGCCAGGGGCTCCCCGATCCTATCGTTCCACCTGCCAGTCCTCCTATAGCTCTCGAGGCCGTGCACCAGCTTTATGAACTCGTGCACCATTATCCCCGCTATGATCGATGTCGTGGTTATAACTGCGGGCATCTTAGGGGTCGCGAGATCCAGGGGCTGGCCCTTACAGGAGAAGCGTTTATAGATTATCTTCATATCCCTGTCCTGCACAGAGCAGAGGAGACAGCTGGTATAAGGCGGCACAACCACCGTCACGTAGCCGGCCCCCGCCTCGATGCCGCCGTCTATCAACGGCTTCTCGTTGTAGTAAGCGTATATATTGGTCTGTATCCTCGCCATCAGGTTGTCGAGAGCCGAGAATACAACGTCCGTGTCGCGGAAAACCTCGTGTTTCTCGCTAACACTCTCATCGAATATGTCGAGGGCGTAGCCCCTGATCTCCACGTGGCCGTGTGGGTCGAGCTCCTTCGCCCTCTCAACGATCGCGTCAACCTTCAGCCTAGCCCTGTCGGCGTCGCTTCTCCTGAACAAGACGCACCTGCTCAGGTTAGAGTGGTCCACGACATCGAAGTCCACGACCTTTATATGCCCGACCCCGAGGAGCACAAGGTTCTTTATGATCTCGTTGCCCAGCGCCCCCGCGCCTATAACGCTCACCCTCGTCTTCTCTATGAGCTCCTGGTTCCACCCAGAGATAAGCTCCTGCCTAGTAGTGGTGCTCGTGTCCAAGCCCTTAACGCTGATCAGCCTGAACCTGTGCCGCGTCATGCCAGGTCTCCCTGCAGAGCCGCTATCCTGTCCCTCAGCATCCTCAACAACCCTATGTCCGAGTGGATATATACTAGTTGCCGGAGCACCAGGTATCTGTCAACGAGGCCCGTCTCATATATCCTGCGCATAACCATGCGCCGCTGATCCTGCTCCCCGAGCAACCTATCGTACTGCTCCAGCCTAACCACGTATATATGATCAACTATCCCCACCGGCCTAGACAGGTCTCTCCGCACCACGAGGCGGCGTATAAGCGGGTAAGCCATATAGATCACCTCCTGGTGGCTGAGCAGGGCCCTGTACAATAGATCCATCAGCCTCCCCGGCCCAGCACCCTTCTCCGCCAAAACCATGTATCTCGCAAGCGGCTCCCCGGGCTCAAGGGCCTCCAACACCCTGTGAAGCCTGAGCCTATAGGGTATTATGGCCTGGTTGAGCTCATCGATCTCGTGGATAACGCCCTCGATCTCCTCTCCCGCACCGCCTAGAACGCCTTGATCCCCGATGAGCCTTGAGAGCTCCCTATACTTCCTATCAATAACCCTGTACCTGCTCGCAATCTCCGACAACGGGTCCCCGGGCCTCCTCTCATAGAGCATGTCTATGCGGCCAACATACTCCGCCACACGCTCGCCGAGGGACACGGGCTCGCCGGTGGCGCGGTAGGATATCAGCCTCCTCCTCTGGAGAGCCTGGAGAGCCTCATATATCTTCTCCTCCGGGACACCGAGGCTCCTAGCCATCTCCTCCACATCTATCTTGGCCCGGCCCCTCCTCATACGGGTAGTGATATAGGTCAACACCGCGTACTCCAAGCTATCAATACCCAGGCTCATCTAGGCATCAGCTCCTCCGCCTTCCTGAGAATCTCCCTCAGAGAAACACGGTTACAGCTCAGACACCTGAGATCCTCTCCCGGATAAGCCTGAAGCGTCTCCCGGAGAGCAGTTATCTC
>JALVHX010000144.1 GCA_027028805.1 Desulfurococcales archaeon
CACGGATCCCTCCAATCGAATCTTTTCTACCCCGGGAATCGAATGGGATAATGTATAGAATCTCTTGATTCCATATATATCTTCTTCCCGCCCGCGTCCCCCGGTGGAAACACTAAATAGCGGGCCACCTGAACAATATGACATGTAGCCCCGCGTGTCTCCGCCCCCTCTTTCCCCCAGGAGGGTTTTGGAGCGTCTTTGTGGCATGGGTCTTTTGGGTAAGCGTATTGGTTTCCCGGTGGTGTTGTTTTGAGTATAAGGAATAGGAGTGTTAACTGGCTTATTTATTTTAGTATGAATAATATCGAGCTAGATATATTGTTGAACACTGTCAGCGTTATTTACCGTGAGGGAAGGGTCTGCGACTACAACGACCTGTTGAGCCTCAGCGTGTTCGAGAGGCTTAATCCCCATCTAATAGAGAAGCTTGTGTCTAAGGGTATTCTCAAGAGGTTCCATAAGGCGGGCAGGACCAATTATACCTTGACGACCCGGGGGCTTAAGGCCTTCTTCTCGGCGATATCCCCTGTTTACCGCGTACTGGTTGAGGGCAACGGTGTTTCGAGGGAGGAGCTCCCCCTGCTTGTCTCCAGACACGTCGTATACGGCGGCATACATAGGGTTATGAGCGTCCACAGGAGGATCGTCGATAAGATCACCGGCATACTCTTGGAGGCCGGCTTCGCCTACGAGAGGGACGGCATAGTTTACCCCGTCGACGCCGATGAGAGGGCGGAGGCTATTGTGCGGTTCATTAACAGGGTCAGCCACGTCGTCATCATAAGGAGGATCGATGAGCTGGTCTACAGCATAGTCAAGGCCCTCCGCGTGCCAGTCGAGAAGACCGATGAGATAGCGAGCGCCATACTCTATAGCGGCGTAGCGGTGGCCTCCAGGGATCCCCGGAGGGCCCTCGTGGAGCTCCTGGACAGCGTGAAATCAAAGATAACGGCCGCCACGAGGGCGGGTAAGCTCCTCGAGGCCGCCTCCTATGAGGCCCTCGGCATACTCGTGATAGACGCGTTGATGGGGCTGGGGATAAGGGATAGGGGCCTCGCGGATCTCAGGAACAGGTACTATTTCTACTTCTACCACGCTCTCGGCGACTACTTCTACCACAACCTGGCCTTCGACACCGCCCGCATACTCTACGGGAAAGCTATATCGATCGCGAGGGAGTACCCGGAGCTCGCCCGGGACGTTCAGAGGGTTAACGCCAAGAAGATGCTGAGCAGTGCCCGGGGCCTCGCCCAGCGCGGTAGATACGAGGAGGCTGTGGCTAGGCTCAACGAGCTCATCGAATACTATAGGAGCGTCGGCATGATCCAGGAGGCGGGCATAGCCGAGGCGTTGAAGAACGAGTATCTAGCCGAGCACGAGATCAGGAGGGGGAAGCCCTGCCTGGCCGCGGAGTACTGGGAGGAGGCGGCCGCCAAGTACCATGAGCTCGGTGGAGAATACGAGGGCAAGGCCAGGGCCTACCACGTCAAGGCTATGATAAGCAGGTCGGAGTGCCTGCTCGTCTCCGAGAAAAAATATGACGAGGCTATAAGGCTACTGGAGGAGGCGGCCAGGGAGGCCGGGAACATACTCAGCCCCCACCTCCGCAACGTCGCCCTCAGCTTCCTCCACGAGTCAAGGGCGGTTAAACACGTCATGGATGGAAGGCTCCTCGACGCGGCGAGGGAGTATATGGAGGCTAGCAGATACTATATGCTGAGAAACTTTGTGCCGAGAGCAATACTCTCAAGCGCCAGGAGCCACAAGTTCCACGCATACCACGTGATCATAGAGGAGGAGAAGCCCTTCGACGCAGAGAAGAGTCTCGGAAAAGCGCGGGAGGAGTACATGCACCTGATAAAAATACTCTACTCGCGGCTAACACAGCACAGGCCCGTCGACGAATACCTCCTCAGGGAAGCAATAAAAGGCTACGCAGACACAGCCGCGATAACGAGCATAATAGAAGCCCTCCACATAATAGAGGACTCGGTCATACCAGCCCCCCACACGCTCGAGCTCGTCCTAGAGAAACTATACAACGCGGCATGGCTACTAGTAGAGGGAGGCAGGATAGAGGACTACGCCCTCGCAGTAGAGGCTATAGATATTATAAGGAGGGTGAGGAACGCCGCGGAGCTACGCATGCTCGAGAAAATGATAGGAGAGATCGCGGAGACCGTTGACAAGATATACGACGAGATGAGAGGCCCCGGGACAAGGCCACGCTACAAAGCCGTGGCGACAACAATCGCGATGCTCCTCACAAAACTGAAAAACGGCCTAGAAACAGTCACACGCTACATAGAAGAACTCCGATAAACACGCCTCAGGAAACACAAGGGCCCGGGGCAGATACTATTCCAAGCCGGTTCTCGCTATAAATAAATCTTTTATTATACCAGATTTTTTATACAAGAATTGGTAGGCTACATCGTTTTCATCTACCGATCAGGTGGTGCCTGGTTTGGGTTTGCCCTGGGATAGGCTCGCTTATCTGGAGAACTGGGTTAAGAAGCGCTACCTTGTTCTAGAAAGGAATTTCGGCTCAAGGCCCTTCACGCTCTCCGAGGCCGAGGAGGTTCTCCGGAAAGCGGGTATAGAGACGGGTAGCGTGAAGGAGCTAGTGTCTATTCTGGTAAAGAATGGTTTGATACAGGTAACCCGTGATCCCCGGGACAGGAGGATTAGCCTATACCAGCTGGTATACCCCAAGGAGAGGGAGGTTACCCGGGACAGGTTGTTCCGCGTGCTCAAGGCGGCGGCAGACCTGATCCGCGGCGGCGTCGACTACAAGGTTCTACTCGTCTTCCTGTTCTACAAGGTTGTCAGCGATAAGTGGATGGAGCGCGTCAAGAGGAACCTGGCGGAAGGCGCCACGGTGACCCAGGCCTATATGCTAGCCAACAGGGAGTACATGGTCTTGTACGACGAGGATGAGCAGAGGTTGTTGACATGGCACGAGGTGACCAAGGAGAGGGATACTATCAAGGAGATGGCCAACGCCCTTATAAGGATAGGCCGCCTGAACCCTGAGATAGGCGAGCTATCCAAGCTCGTGGAGGTTCTAGGCCTCACCGGCTTCATAAACGAGGATAACCTCCACATCCTAGAAGGCATAGTAAGGGTCTTCAACGAGCTCGACTTCTCTAAGATAGACTACGACGTGCTTGGAGACGCCTACCAGTGGATACTATCCTACTTCGCCCCGCAGAAGGCTAAGGAGGGAGAAGTCTACACCCCCAGAGAGGTGATCAGGCTCCTGGTCAGGCTCCTGGGTATAGAGAACGGCTCCGTGGTCATAGACCCCGCGGCGGGCTCCGGCGCCATGCTGATAGAATCCTATAAATACGTGGTAAACAAGGTCGTCGAGGAGGGCGGTGAACTATCCGATATAGACATGGAGTTCTACGGCCAGGAGAGAAACGAGACAACGGCGACGCTGGCGAAGCTGAACCTCATACTAAACAACATGATAGGCAACACAGAGGCAAGCATCGAGGCAGAGATATATGTTGGAGACAGCCTAGTTAACCCACGATTCCCGAAGATAGAGGAGAGGCCGGTCTACACCCTATCAAACCCGCCCTGGAACCAGGACGGCTACGGCGAGGAAACACTCTCCAAGAACCCCAGGCTACGCAGAATATACCGCTACGGATACCCGCCCAACAGGCAGGCAGACTGGGCCTGGATACAGCTCC
>JALVHX010000145.1 GCA_027028805.1 Desulfurococcales archaeon
ACCTGGAGCTGGAAGGCGATACTATAAGGGATGTGCGCATAGCATTCGACATGGTCAAGAAACGTGTCCCGGGAAGAGCCTATGAGACAGAGAAGTTTCTGCGAGGAAAACAGCTCACAATAGACACGATAAAAGAGGCGGCCTACAATGTTCTGCCGAAGGAGATGACGAGGGTGACGGACTGGTGGACAACAGCGGAGTACCGCATGGATATGTCGCGTGTAGCACTCAAGAGAGCACTTCTCAAGGCAGCTGAGAGGATAAAGGGGTGAGGAGGCATGGCCGAGTATAAGCCTATACCTGTAACCCTGATAGTGAACGGTAAGGAATACAAGCTAGAGGTCCCGCCCTACGAGAGACTAATAGACACGCTCCGCTACAGGCTAGGATTCACCAGCGTAAAGGAGGGGTGCGGCCGCGGAGAATGTGGAACATGCATAGTATTGGTCAACGGGAGGCCGAGGCACAGCTGCCTAACACTAACAGCCACTGTTGACGGAGCGGAGATCACAACCGTCGAGGGCCTGGCTCCTAAAGGAAAGCTCCACGCCGTACAGAAGGCGATGCTCGACACCCATGGCGTACAGTGCGGCTTCTGTACACCAGGCATACTATTAATGATGAAGGCGTTGCTAGACCGCAACCCGGATCCAAGCGACGAGGAGATAAAGGAGTGGCTCAGCAGCAACATATGCCGTTGCGGAAGCTATCTACGCTACCTTAAGGCGGTGAAGCTGGCGGCCAAGTACATCAAGGAGGGCAAGATCTATTTCGATGAGGAAGAGGCGCGTAAAACCCTTATAGCGAACATCCCGAGGTGATGTGGCCGTGTCCAAGCCCTATTACGTCGAGATAGTTGAGAAGGTCTTCGAGAAAACCAAGGATATGAGGACAGACGAGTTCAAGTGGCTCGGCAAGATAATACAGAGATGGGACGCCGTCGACAAAGTCACCGGTAAGCCGTTGTTCACGCTGGACCTCGTCAACAGGATACGCGACGCAGTATTCCTCTACACTGTTAGGACAAAATACGCCCACGCGAGGATAAAGAAGATCGATGTAAGCGACGCCGCCCGCTACCCCGGAGTGATAAGGGTTATCACCGCCAAGGACATACCCGGCGTAAACGACGTGGGATACGTGATCCCGGACCAGCCGCTGATAGCCGACAAAAAAGTCCGCTACATAGGCGACACCGTTGCGGTCATAGTCGCGGAGAACTACCATGCAGCCGTTGAGGCAGCGGACCTGGTCAGCGTCGAGTACGAGCCGCTCCGCCCAATACTAGACCCCCTCGAGATCGTTGAGTGGGGAGGGCTCCGCGAGAAGGAGCATGAGCTAATACACGAGGAGCGTGGAAGCGACGTCGTCTCAAGATACAAGATAAGGCGCGGCGACATAAAGAAGGCCGAGCAGGAGGCCGCGGTGATCGTTGAGAACGAGTACCGTACACCCTTCCAGGAGCACGCCTACCTCGAGCCGGAGGCGGCGATAGCCTGGGTGGAGGCTGATGGAAGCGTATCGATAATAGCCAGCACCCAGTGTCCCTTCGACGTGAGGAAGGCGGTAAGCCAGGTACTGGGCCTACCGTTCAACAAGGTGCGTGTACGCGTACCCCTCCTAGGCGGCGGCTTCGGCGGAAAAGAGGACGTGGCTAACGACATAGCCTCGAAGGCGGCGCTCGCCGCGGTGCTTACGGGCAGGCCCGCGATAATATTCCATACACGCGAGGAGAGCATAATAGGCCACAGCAAGCGCCACCCCATGATAGCCCGCTACAGGCACATGGCTAGGAGGGACGGCACCCTCCTCGGCGTAGAGGCGGAGATAATACTGGATACAGGGGCCTATGCGAGCCTAGGCCCCTTCGTGGGCTGGAGAGCGATAGTGCACAGCACAGGCCCATACAAGGTGCCGAACGCCAAGGTCGACCTAGCAGTAGTCTATACGAACCATGTCTATGCGGGAGCCTTCCGCGGATTCGGCTCACCACAGGTAACCTTTGCCTTCGAGCGCCAGATGGATCTGTTGGCGGAGGAGCTGGGCATAGACCCGGTTGATCTAAGGCTCAAGAACATACTCCGCAACGGAGACCGTACTGTGCACGGGCAGCTGCTAGACCATGGAGTCGGCCTAGAGGAGGCTATAAAGAAGGTTGTTGAGGCCAGCAACTGGTATGAGAAGAGGAAGCTCTACGGCAAGCCCCAGGGCAACATAGTTAGAGGCATAGGTATATCAGCCTTCTACCACGGCAACAGTATAGGAGCCGAGGGAGCAGACTTCTCCACCGCAACGATCATAATCAACCGCGACGGCACAATAACCTACCGTACAGGCCTAACAGACTTCGGGCAGGGAGCGCAGCAGGGTATAATGAACATTATCGCAGAAGTCCTCGGAGTACCGCCCAGCTACATCCACCTAGAGCCGCCTGATACATCCGCGACCCCTGACGCGGGCCCGACAGTGGCGAGCCGCTCGACGGTGATGGGCGGCAACGCGGCCCTGGTGGCGGCTTATAGGCTGCGTGAGAGGCTCAACAAGCTGGCCGCCGAGCTCCTTGGATGCAGCGAGGACGAGATAGTCATCGACGCCCCTGACGTGTACTGCCGCAGCGACAAGAGCCTCCACATGACATGGCAGGAGCTGGTGGAGCAGGCCTTCTGGAAGGGAGTGCCTCTCCAGGAGTTCGGATACTTCCGCGCGCCGCCGGCCGAGTGGGATGAGGAGACAGGGCAGGGAGCGCCATACATGCACTACACCTTCGGCGCAGTAGTCACAGAGGTCGTCGTCGACCTAGAGACGGGCGTGGTCAGGGTGGAGAGAGCCTATACCGCCTACGACATAGGCCGCGTCATAAACAGGGTTGGAGCAGAGCTGCACGCCGAGGGCGGATTCATACAGGGAATGGGATACGCTCTCATGGAAGACATATACCACTCCAAGGAGGGCTACGTATACAACAAGACCCTGTCAACATACCACGTCCCGCTAATGCTGGACACGCCTGAGGAGATAAAATCGTTCTTCGTAGAAGCAGGGTTCAAGAGAGGCCCCTTCGGCGCCAAGGGCCTCGGCGAGCCATCGATAACAGGCATAGCGGCGTCAATAGCCAACGCGGTAGCCCACGCGCTATCAGCTGGCAAACTAATAAACGCTATACCGCTGACACCCGACAGGGTATACATGGTGATAAAGAAAAAAGGGCTAAACCCGTTTTAGCAACGGGGAAATAATAGCATAATATTTTTTCCTGCCCCTTCTTCTCCAATACAGTTATCCTTAACACGGCAAGGCCCGTTGCCGCGCCAGCCGCTCTACCCGTATCACGGTCTCCGCCTTACTCCCTCATAGCCCTGAAGGACTTTGCCGGCAGCGGCGGCATCGCCATATTCTAGTCGTCAAGCATTGTATCAATGGCTCGTGCAGGGAGCATTAATTAGGACATTTAAGTATTCCATATCATCGGAGCCGGCCGGGTGGTGTTTATGCTTGCCCGTATAAAGCGTGACGAGATAATAGTCCAAGAGGCACGTAACCACTGGGATCTCCGCCCCATAATAGATGATCTCAATAACATGTTCTTGGCGCGTGGGGTGAAACCAATATACTTCTTCACCGGGATGCCCGGCGCCAACAGCGCCGGCCTAACCATGATAATAAAGCTGCCCTCCTCTCTCCGCGACGAGGATATCAGGGCCTTGAAGAGATACTTCCAGTTTAGACATATACGTGTCTTCATAGAGCAGTAGGCGGGAGAGGGGGGATGCGGCGTGAAGAACGTGGCCGCGTTCCTCGAGGAGGTTGCGGAGAGGCTTCGTAGAGGAGAAAGGGTGGCTGTGGCAACGATAATAGGCAAGGAGGGCTCAGGGCCCCGTGACGTGGGGGCTATGATGGCTCTCTTCGAGGACGGGACGAAGATAGGGACGATAGGTGGGGGCGGCTTCGAGAAGACGGTTCTCGAGGATATGAGGCAGGCGCTTAGGGATGGGAAGCCGAGGACCCTGAGATATGCTCTCCGTAGAGAGAATATTCCGAGCGATGCTAAGCCCACGAACCATCTATGTGGAGGCGTTGTCACAGTGTTTATAAACGTGCTTAAGCCTGACCCGAGGCTCGTGGTGGTCGGGGCCGGTAACGTTGGGAAGCCCTTGGCGGATATGGCTAATATCATGGGTTTCCGCGTAATAGTGATCGATAGCGACCCCCTGTTGGCCAGCAGGGAACGTTATCCCTATGCTGAGAAAATACTGGTTGGCGATCCCCCGGAGAAGCTCGCAGAGATCAAGCCGACGCGCGACACTATAGTAGCTATAGTCTACGGCGACGTGGAGAAGGATTATCAGAGCCTCCGGGTAGCGATCGAGAAAGGGATGCCGTATGTCTGGGCTCTATGCAGCCGGGCCCGCGCGGCATGGATGATAAGAAGGCTTCGCGAGGAGGGAGTTGATCTCTCTGCCTCGGAGACGCGGGTGTATGCGCCGGCAGGCCTCGACATCGGCAGCGATACGCCGGAGGAGATAGCTGTGAGCATAATGGCCGAGATTATATGTGAGATGCATGGGTGCCGTAAGCCCGTTGGCTCCCTCAGCATATATGATAAGCTGGTGGGCGGAGAGAAGTGATAGTGGCGATAGTTCTCGCCGCGGGGCTCAGCAGACGGTTTCCCGGAAACAAGCTCTTATACATGATACGTGGCAAACCCGTTATCAGGTGGACTGTTGAGCACATACTCTCGTCTCGTGTAGATGATGTTGTAGTAGTGCTGGGCCATATGGCGGATGATATTAGGCGCGCCCTGGGCGGGCTGGATGTGCACTATGTATACAACCCCGAGTATAGGGCGGGCATGTCCAGCTCGGTGAAGAAGGGCCTGGAGGAGGCAATGAGATACGAGCCCGACGCGGTCATGGTTAATCCGGGAGACGTGTTCCTCGTGCCCCCGGAGGCATATACGCGGCTCTACTACGCATACTATGTTTATAGGCCGAGGATACTCGTGGCGTGTTATGGGCGGAGACACGGTCACCCCATATTGTTTGATAAAACACTTTTCCCGGAAATAATGAATATAAGCGAGGAGAAGAGGGGGCTGAAGGAGATAATATGGAGGCATAGAAGCGAGGTCGAGGAGCTCCCCCTGCCCTATCCAGGCATTGTAACCGACCTTGATAGGCCGGAGGATCTAGAGCGCCTAAAACGTATTATAGAGGAATACCTCTATTAATCCTAGAGCCTATGCGGCGCCCCTCATCCATAAAGCCTCTCCAGGAGATGATGCATAGTTATGATAATAGATTCTCTGGCACATAGGATCCTGGAGGAGACCAGGGGCCTCGGCGAGGACGTCGTTGACTACGGCGTGGGGCTGCACTACGTCTATGTATTGCTCGATATAGGGGGCGAGAGGTATCTAGGCATAGCTCATAGCGCGGTCGAGGAGTATCCGGAGGGCTACTGGGTTAGCGGCCTCGATAGATCAATGGTTATGGACATGGTTTCTTCGACGAATATTATGGACAAGAACATCGCGGTGGCTTATCTGAACGCGCTGAGCCAGTACTTGATCCGTAGGAACAAGATAAGGCTACGCTACGGAGTCAACGCTGTTGACGCGGCCAGGATCAGGAGTGATGACGTGGTTGTTGTAGTTGGCAACATAAAGCCTACGGTGAAACGCGCTCTCCGTTACACCGATAAGGTCTATGTGTTGGAGAGGACGCCGAGCATGCGGGATGGCGCGCTCCCCGATACCGCGGCTCCCCGCGTCATTCCGCGCGCCGACGTTTTGTTAATCACCGGGATGACCCTCATAAACGATACGCTTGACTATATCATATCTCTGGCCACGGGGGCTAGGGAGAGGGTGCTCGTGGGGGGCACCGCCCAGGTGTATCCGCCTTTCATAAAGGAGCATGGCATAACTCTTGTTGGCAGCATAGAGACCGTGGATATAGAGGGGGCTGTTCTCTGCATAAGAAGGGGGTGTGATACGAAGCATTTGTCGAGGTATACTAAAAAATACGTGGCCTAGGATCGCCGGCCGCTTTTCTTCCCGCGGCTAATAATGCTCCCGGGCTCTATCTCGACGCCGGCCGGTATCTCGGTGTTAGGGTAGAGTATTGTTCCCGCGCCTATGCGGCAGCTATGTCCTATTATTGCTCCGAGCTTGAGCTTGGCCTTGCTCGAGGGGGGGCGGACGAGGTGTTCTCTCAGCCTCGGGGGCTTCTCCTGGCTCGGTAGGACGTTGAGGGTTACGACGTGGCTGCCTATAACCGTGTTTTCTCCTATAACGCTGTCGCCTAGGTATACGTGGCTGTCTGTGAGCGTGTGGGGCTGGATAACGGTGTTCTTGATCTCTGTGTACGCGCCAACCCTGACGTGGTCCTCGATGTCGCTGTAGTGGCGTACGAAGCTGTGGCTGCCTATGAACGCGTTCTCTCCTATATAGACTGGCCCCTTTATGACCGCGTGGTGGTCTATATAGGTGTGTCTCCCTATCACTGCGGGCGGCTTTATCACCGCGGTGTCCTCTATCTCCGCTTTTCCCTCTATTACTACTCCGCGCTCCCTGTCTAGGAGCTGGCGCGCGGCCTCCAGGAGATCCGCCGGGTACCCTATATCTATCCATAGCCCGTTCCAGTGAACAGTGGCTACGCGGCCTGTTTCAGCCAGCTTGTTTATCGCGTCCACCAGGCTGTTTCCTTTCTCGATATAATCTATGATCGCGGTGGGGAGTATGTAGAAGCCGCCGAGCATGTAGAACGGCTGTTCCAGGATATCCATGCTCTCAGGCTTCTCGACCACCCGTTTAGCTCTGCCGTCCAGGTCTGTTTCCACGGCGCCGTATGTGTAGAGGTATCTGGTGTCGGGTGGTAGGACGAGGAGGGTGGCGGCCGGCTCCAGTGCCAGATGTGTTTCAACGAGCCTGTGTATAGCGATCTTGTCTATGACTATGTCGCCGTAGGCTAGTAGGATATAGTCTGTATCGTTGAGCTTCTCGGACGCCGTCAGGATGGCGTCCTCTATGCCCTCGCCCCGCTGCCTCACGGCTTGGAGGGGCCTAAGGGTGTATTTAAGGGCCTCGCGCTCTACGTCCTCGTAGCGGTACACGATGACGGTGTCGCTTCTCAGGACGCTCTGGACAGCGTTTAGGGGATAATATAGCACCGGCTTGCCTAGTATGCGTAGAGTATGCTTGCTCCTCTGCGGCGGGACGAGGCTGGACAACGCCTTGGGCGGCCCACCGGCGAGTATAACCGGCTTAACCATGACTACACCACCCGGGGGGAGAGGGGCTACGTGTTTCTCTACTCCACGGTTACGGTTTTCGCTAGGTTGCGTGGTTTATCCGGGTCGTATCCCTTCTTGACGGCTGTATAGTATGCTAGGAGCTGCATCGGGGGCGTGTGGGTTATAGGTGTGAGTATCCAGTGGGTTGTAGGCGTCTTCAGCCATATGTCGAGCTGGTCGCTGAGGATCGTTTTCTCGTGGGCCACACCTATTATCACGGCTCCCCGCGCCTTCATCTCCTTTATGTTTCCTAGGAGAAGCTTCTCGAGCTCCTCGTCGTTTGGTATGGTGAAGACTACGGGGAACTCGGGCTCCACGAGAGCTATTGGCCCGTGCTTGGATTCTCCGGCGGGATAGGACTCGGCGTGTATATATGCTATTTCCTTCAGCTTCAACGCTCCCTCCATGGCCACGGGGACGCCTATGCCTCGGCTTAGATAATAGGTGTTTGTCTTGGTCGCCATCCATTCTGATAACTGTTTGGCGTAGGACTCGGTGTTTGTTATCGATACCATGGCTTGGCGCGGCGCCTCCTCGAGGATTTTCCTCAGCTCCCCAGCCTCGCTCTCGGTTAGCCCTCCCGTCTTCTCGGCATGGCTTATGGCTAGCCATGACAGGGCTAGTGTCTGTGTTGTGAACGTCTTTGTCGCGGCGACACCTATCTCGGGGCCAGCCCTCGTATATATGGCTACGTCGCTCTCCCTGGGTATCGCGGAGTCTATTACGTTGGAGACCGCTATTATCTTGGCGTCTCGCTCCCGGAACGCTCTGAGCGCCATGAGGCTGTCTATCGTCTCTCCGCTCTGGCTGACCACGATCAATACGTCGCGGTGTCCCGCGGTGTTTGCATATATCTTGTACTCGCTGGCTATGAACGGTATGACGGGTATACCTGCCAGTGTACTGGTCAATAGACTATAGTATAGGCTGGCGTGGAAGCTGGTGCCCGCGGCGGTGATATATATTCTCCTCGCCTCGAGGAGAAGCTTCACCGCCTCCTCTACGGCGGGATCCCTGCTGAGCCCGAAGAACGTGTCCTGGAGGGCCCTGGGCTGCTCCAGGATCTCCTTTATCATGAAGTGGGGGTATCCTCCCTTGGTCGCGTCCTCCAGGCTCCAGTCAACTATCCTAACCCTCTTCTCCCATGCAACGGGGCCTGCCCCGAGCTTCTCTATATACACGGTGTCGGGGGTTATGTAGCCTATTTCGCCGTCGTGTACTATTATGACTCGTCTCGTGTACTCGAGTATGGCGGGTATGTCGCTCGCGAGCAGGTTGAAGCCGTCCGCGAGCCCTATAACCAGTGGGCTATCCTTCTTGGCGAAGAAGATCTTTCCCGGCTCGATCGTGGACACCATTGCTATCGCGTAGCTTCCCTCTATAACGGATATAGCTCTCCGGAAGGCCTCGTAGAGGCTGCTGCTCGTCTTATAGAACTCCTCGACTAGATGAGGTATGACCTCGGTATCGGTGTCGCTGCGGAAAACATGGCCCTTCTTGACCAGGCTTTCCTTCAGCTCGCGGTAGTTCTGTATAATACCGTTATGCACGACAGCGATCCTCCCGGTGCAATCGGTGTGTGGATGGGCATTGATATCGTTGGGCACGCCGTGTGTCGCCCACCGTGTATGGCCTATAAGCGTGAAGCCGTCGATCTGCGAGAAACCGAGCTTCTTCTCGAGCTCCTCGATCTTCCCCTTGCCCTTCAACACGATGAGCTTGTCGCGGCCGGGCGCGACAGCAGCCACGCCCGCGCTGTCGTATCCCCTGTACTCCAGCCGCAGAAGACCCCTGTATACCATCAAGCTCGGCCTATACGGGGTGCGGCCTGGAAGAGCCACAACGCCTATTATACCACACAACACGGGCTCCCCCACAACCCTGGATGCCGGGGTTCACCAATGGCCCCTTATGCAGCCGACGTGCTCTACGAGACGCTTGTACCACGCCCCGGGCCTGTCTACTCAAGGAACAATTAGAGTATACAATAATCTATATGTTTCGTCCAGAAACCAGGGGTTTTGTCTACATAGTATTATAATAATTATCTATGTACATTAGCTATTATTAATATTCATTATTTATCTTAAAAATACATATTTAATGTTTTATAAATATATTCGTTGTTTATCAAGTATTACCGTAGATGAATTGATCCGCTGGAGAATATGCTTGTGGCCTAGCTCTGTCTTGTAAATCTTTGTTCCTCTACGCAATGGATGTATTACCGGGCTCTATATAGATTTGTATAAATAAGGCCTAGGTATTACACATTGCCAGGAACAAGTCATATGGTTGCAAGTATGGCCTATACCATATATGGTTAATTCAAGGCCTCGCATCATTTAGGGTAATACCTATTGGGCTAGTATATTGTGTATGGTATTTGTTTACTCATTATATAATCTCTGTTCTAGGCCAGGGGATGCGTGGTGCTTGTTAGCGTCTTTATTGTATCGGCGAATAATTGCTATTTATTGTCTAATTGTTTTATACAATTGGGCCGGGTTAACTGCCCTGTAGTGTAGTTAAGTGCGAATTAACTTCACCATCAGAAGCCACTGATCAGGGGCGCTGTGGCGCGTCAATGGCTTGCACCAGGTCCAGGATATACTGTAATATTTTTATTTATTTATTGTAAATATCTGCTTGTATTTGCTTGTACAAAAATGTATTGTACTCTGCTTATTCTCTACGCGGGGAGCAATGGAACGGGCTATTCGTCTCCCATATAGTATCTGGCGACCAGCGGGTAGTCCCCGCCCTTGTAGCGTCTCGAAGCCTCGAGATACATAGAGGCTATGGTTGAGGATAGAGGCGCTGGGCGTCCTCTGTGGGCCAGGCTGCGCGCCATATATACATAGTCCTTTCCCGCCATTTCTACGCGGAAACGGGGTGGCTTAGGTGACATTATGCGGCCCCAGTATCTCTCAACGGCGCTGCCGAACCATAGATGCGAAGAAGCCTTCTTCAGCAATTCAGGGCTAAGCCCCCACGCTTTCAGAAGCGATAGGCTCTCTGCGAGCAGAGCGGGGAGAGCGAGCCCTATATTGTTTAAGGCCAGCTTCAGCACTGAGGCGGCGGGCGGCTCGCCCGCATAGATGGTTCCGCTGCTATAGAGCCCCGCTATTTTCTCCGCCTCTGCGCGGAGATCAGTGTGGCACCCTATTATGGAGAACA
>JALVHX010000146.1 GCA_027028805.1 Desulfurococcales archaeon
CGGCGGCGGCATGGGGCGGAGGGCGAGGAGGCTGGCCGTGGAGCTGTTCAGCTGGGAGAGGGTGGCCGAGAACTATCTCCGCCTATACAGGCGCGCGGCGGGGTGACAGGCGTCGTGGTGCCCGACATCGTCGTGATAGGGATCGATGGGGCAGGTAAGACGTATACCGCGCACGCTATAAGGCTTGTGTGTGGATGGGACAGGGTTTTCATCGTATGGGTTAAGAGGGGCCACGGGATCCTCTACGCGCTCAGCGAGGTGTTTCTGAGGAGGTGCCGCCGCCCGATCCGCGTAAACCCCTCGGGGAGGAGGGTTCCCGGCGCCTACACGGTGTGCCATGCTAGGATGAAGAGGATCCTTCCCCTCCTCGACTATTTCTCCTCATGGATACGCCTGCTCCTCCTCTACCCGGTGAGGGCGGCGAGGAGGCTTGTTGTGGCCGAGAGGTTTTTCGCCGACACACTGGCGTACTACCTGCTCCTCGACAAGGGGTTCCTGCGCTCGCCTTGGGCCCGCATACTCCTCTCCCAGGCCTCCCGGCCCCTGACAATAGTCGTGGACGCAGACCTGGACACCGTGGCCGAGAGGAGGCCTATGCTCGAGTACAGCCTCGAGGAGGCGGCCATGCTTCTCGCCTACTACCGCGTGACGGCCAGGGTTCTCGGAGCCCTCGTAATAGACACGTCGAGGATGGATAAGAAAGAGGTTATAAGGGTTTTATCCGAGAACAAGAGTATGCTCTGCCGACGGATCCCCCGGCCCCGTAGACGGGGAGCCGTGGGGGCCGTTGAGTAGGCGCCCCGCCCCGCGCCTCTCCCTGCCCGGGAGGGGACAGCTGTGGGGCGCCCGGTGTCTCTATGCCTGTAGGGTGGCGGGGCTGTATGGCTAGGAGGATCGGGTACGCGGTCTCACTGCTCTCCCTTATAGGGGCTGTCGTGTATATCTACCTAGTATGGTTCACTGATCTCTGGATCATCCTGACCAAGATCACGTTGAGCGTCGTGGCCCTGGTGGGCTTCGGGGCCGTGGCCTGGTTCTCCTACGCCCTCGCCCGCTCCAAGCCCCCTAAGCCGGTTACGCAGATAGAGTATGTTGTTGAGAGCGAGATGGGCGGCGCGGGTGAGAGGGAGGAGAACCATGATAGGATATACCAGTAGGGGGGCTGGATGGGGCGGCGAGAGGCTTGGGTTCATTGTTTATCTATTAATAGGGCTCGTGTGGTCCATATACTCTGTTTTCGCAGTATACTCTCCCGCCATATACAGCTATGCCTCGATACTCGTGACAGAGGAGTATAACTATATCATAGCCCTGTTCTTCGTCCTAGTCTTCCTCGCGGTCAGGAGGATCAACGGGATCACACAGCGCTACGGAGACTATATAGTCAACCTCCTCCTCGGCCTAATGCTTCTCACGTCATCGATGCTTGTCTACCTCTTCTCCCTGGTCTCCGCGGGGCTTATGCAACAGCTCCAGGTCTTCGCCATAATACTCTGGTTCTGGGGAAGCGCCGCGATCTTCCTCGGGCTCGGGAACTTCCGCCGCCTCTTCCCGGTTTTCGCCGCCATGCTTCTATTGATACCGATACCCCGCGTCCTCATAGACTATGCGGCCGTCAAGCTCTCCTACACCATGGGGTACGCCGCCAGCCTCCTGACGGGGGCGAGGCTCGAGACCAGCGAGGGCTACGTCGTCTTGAAGACGAGCGAGCCCGGGGGCAGGGTGGTTGGTTTCAGCATAGTGGCCGGGTGTAGCGGCATAGTGAGCCTCGCCTCCGCGCTCACCATAGCCCCCATGATACTGGATCTCGCCGCCTCCTCCCCCAGCCCCCGGGGGAGAAAAATAGCCGCCCTCGCCGCCAGCCTCGGCCTCCTAGCCGGGCTATCGCTTCTCGGAAACGTGCTCCGCATAAGCATGGTTGTATGGGCCACACAGGCGTGGGGCCAGAGGGAGGCCCTGGAGCTGTTCCATAAGACGCCCTCGATCCTCTTCGCCGCCCTCACCTATCCCCTCAGCCTCCTCGTCCTCCGCCGCATGATCAGGCTCGAGCTCCCCCCGGTCTCCCTGGCGGCCGAGAGGATCAGGGATAGCCTAAGGATCCTCGGGAAGACCATGGAGTCGACGAGGGCCCGCGTATTATTGCTCGTGACACTGATCATGGTCTCCGCGGCGGCCGCCGCGCTCCCAGCCGCCTCGGGGCCCGGGGAGGCGGGGGAGGAGGCGATGCCCTCCGCCTCGTATCTCGCCAGCAGTATAACGGCGTATTTCCCGCTAAGGATCAGGCAGTACATCAACATATATAGTGTGAGCAGGATGAGCGACTGGGAGATAAGGACCGGCATACCATTGATCATACTCGCCCACGCGAACATAAACGGCTCAACACTCTACATATACGTGGAGGGGAGCAGTAGCCCCACCCTGTTCCATGAATGGCCCATCTGTCTCACGAGCCAGAGATACGATGTATTGAAGACGTGGAGGGAGAAGATAGAGGTCAACGGTAAAAACTATACAGTGGACTATATAGCGTATAAGAGGAAGAGATACTACGGCCTCCTAGCATACACGTTCATAGCGGTGCCCAGCGACTACGGAGGCGTCAAGGGATACTTCTACCTCAAGGTCACCTTCCTGACACAGTGGCCGGTCACCCAGGGATACAGGGTCGACGAGGTCTATCCCGTCGTAACAGGGGCCGCGGAGGAGTATCTACGCTTCCTCGACAGGGAGTACGGGCTCCAGGGATCGGGGGAGGAGGCGAGCGTCTACGGATACATAGCGTTGTACAGCAACGTGTTCGTAGCCCTCCTAGGAGCCAGCCTCGCATATATACTCTACGCCTACATGCTCGCCCCCAGGCTCCCGGGGCTCAGAAGGTTCCTCGCCTAGCCGAGGCCCAGGCCCCCGCACCCGGTGGCCGCGCCCTCGAGCTCTCCAAGAAACATGCTCGCGTCAACAAACCATTTAGCCGAGGCCACGCGGGCCGCTGACAAGGCGCTCCGCGTTATCCAAGCCGCATAAGCCATGTATAGTATGCTCAGCAGGGGCGCGGCCACATTGATATATGATAGGCGGCGGTACCTGAGATACGTGGACAAGAGCCTCCTGGCGGCGCGGCCCATGTCGCATACGATGCCCCACCCATACCTCCTGTACTTCTCCCTATACGACGAGAACCCCGGCTTGTCGAGCTTGTACATGACGAGGCCCGGGTCGTAGACGTATCTATACCCGAGCGCCACCGCGGCGGCCGTCGCAACCCTGTCCTCTGCATAGTAGCGTGTAAGCACGGGGTAGCCGCCCATCTCCTCCAGCACCCTCCTCCTATACACCCTGGCGGGCGGCGATGCGGCGCCTCCCCTCCCCCAGGCCCTGGAGGTCAGGGCCTCGACGACGCGGTCGAACAAGGCTATTGTCTCAGTAGCCTTATCCAGCGGGACTATGCGGAGAGACGGGGCGGCTAGATCATATTTCTCCATGAGCCGTAGCGCCCTCTCAGCGAAAAAGGGAGACAAGCCTATGTCGCCGTCACAGAACACGATCACGTCTCCCCGGCTCTCCCTGAACCCTAGATCCCTTGACAGGGGCAACGAGACACCGGGGTCGTCGACAAGCCTCAGCTCGACACCCATCTCCTCGGCGTAGCCCGCCGCCCTGGCCCTCGTCGCCTCGTCGCCGCGGGGCGTCAC